>NZ_JBSZQY010000017.1:0-37899 GCF_054165785.1 Staphylococcus sp. SA22
AAATCGGAGAATTAGCTCAGCTGGGAGAGCATCTGCCTTACAAGCAGAGGGTCGGCGGTTCGAACCCGTCATTCTCCACCATTTATTCTTACATATAGCCGGCCTAGCTCAATTGGTAGAGCAACTGACTTGTAATCAGTAGGTTGGGGGTTCAAGTCCTCTGGCCGGCACCATGGAAGAGCCATTAGCTCAGTTGGTAGAGCATCTGACTTTTAATCAGAGGGTCAGAGGTTCGAATCCTCTATGGCTCACCATTTGCGGGTGTGGCGGAATTGGCAGACGCACTAGACTTAGGATCTAGCGCCTTACGGCGTGGGGGTTCGACTCCCTTCACCCGCATATGCAGAAGTAGTTCAGCGGTAGAATACAACCTTGCCAAGGTTGGGGTCGCGGGTTCGAATCCCGTCTTCTGCTCCATTTTTATAGTGCCGGGGTGGCGGAACTGGCAGACGCACAGGACTTAAAATCCTGCGGTGAGTGATCACCGTACCGGTTCGATTCCGGTCCTCGGCACCATTTTCAATAAAAACATATGCGCCCGTAGCTCAATTGGATAGAGCGTTTGACTACGGATCAAGAGGTTATGGGTTCGACTCCTATCGGGCGCGTTAATTATACGGGAAGTAGCTCAGCTTGGTAGAGCACTTGGTTTGGGACCAAGGGGTCGCAGGTTCGAATCCTGTCTTCCCGATATACTGTAATTATTATGGGGGCTTAGCTCAGCTGGGAGAGCGCCTGCTTTGCACGCAGGAGGTCAGCGGTTCGATCCCGCTAGTCTCCACCATATTATTTACAAACTATATAAGGCGGTGTAGCTCAGCTGGCTAGAGCGTACGGTTCATACCCGTGAGGTCGGGGGTTCGATCCCCTCCACCGCCACTATTTATTAGTTGTAAAATTATATTTAGGACCTTTAGCTCAGTTGGTTAGAGCTAACGGCTCATAACCGTTCGGTCGCAGGTTCGAGTCCTGCAAGGTCCATATAATTTTGGAGGAATACCCAAGTCCGGCTGAAGGGATCGGTCTTGAAAACCGACAGGGGCTTAACGGCTCGCGGGGGTTCGAATCCCTCTTCCTCCGTTTTACTAATGGTCTCGTAGTGTAGCGGTTAACACGCCTGCCTGTCACGCAGGAGATCGCGGGTTCGATTCCCGTCGAGACCGCCATTTAATTTTATAATTAATAGCGATTTACCTATAATAATGGAGGAATACCCAAGTCCGGCTGAAGGGATCGGTCTTGAAAACCGACAGGGCCTTAACGGGCCGCGGGGGTTCGAATCCCTCTTCCTCCGCCATTATTTTTTATTATCGCGGGATGGAGCAGTTCGGTAGCTCGTCGGGCTCATAACCCGAAGGTCGGTGGTTCAAATCCGCCTCCCGCAATATTTTATAGGTCTCGTAGTGTAGCGGTTAACACGCCTGCCTGTCACGCAGGAGATCGCGGGTTCGATTCCCGTCGAGACCGCCATCATTACATTTTTATTATGGTTCAGTAGCTCAGTTGGTAGAGCAATGGATTGAAGCTCCATGTGTCGGCAGTTCGACTCTGTCCTGAACCATTTCTTAGCCGGCCTAGCTCAATTGGTAGAGCAACTGACTTGTAATCAGTAGGTTGGGGGTTCAAGTCCTCTGGCCGGCACCATTTATGGAGGGGTAGCGAAGTGGCTAAACGCGGCGGACTGTAAATCCGCTCCTTCGGGTTCGGCAGTTCGAATCTGCCCCCCTCCATTTATTATTTTTAATAGGGGCATAGTTCAACGGTAGAATAGAGGTCTCCAAAACCTTTGGTGTGGGTTCGATTCCTACTGCCCCTGCCATGGCGGCTGTGGTGAAGTGGTTAACACATCGGATTGTGGTTCCGACATTCGAGGGTTCGATCCCCTTCAGCCGCCCCTATTATTAATGGGCTATAGCCAAGCGGTAAGGCAACGGACTTTGACTCCGTCACTCGTTGGTTCGAATCCAGCTAGCCCAGTTATTGGCGGCATAGCCAAGTGGTAAGGCAGAGGTCTGCAAAACCTTTATCACCGGTTCAAATCCGGTTGCCGCCTCCAGGTTTATGCGGGAGTAGTTCAACTTTTAGAACACGTTCCTTCCCGGAACGAGGTATAGGTGCAAATCCTATCTTCCGCTCCATAATTTAATAATAATGCGGGAGTATTTCAACTCTTAGAATACATTCCTTCCTGGAATGAGGTATAGGTGTAAATCCTATCTTCCGCTCCATAATTTAATATTTGCGGGAGTAGTTCAACTTTTAGAACACGTTCCTTCCCGGAACGAGGTATAGGTGTAAATCCTATCTTCCGCTCCATAATTGCTTCCAAAGGGAAGTTTTTTGTTTACCATTAAGCCGGTGTGGCGGAATTGGCAGACGCGCGGGACTCAAAATCCCGTTCCACTTGTGGAGTGTCGGTTCGACCCCGACCACCGGTATAATTAACTGTTATTTACATAACATAACCTACTAGAAACCTTGTAAAATAAGGTTTCTTTTTATTTTAGCTCTATGTCAAATTGTAATGATGCGTTCAATATAGGAAGTTAAGCAACTATACATTGTTTAACTTCTTTTTTTGATATTACATTAATGATTATGACTATATTATCTGGGGTTATGTATTTGTTTCAACTTTTCTAATAAAATATTTGTAAAAGTGCTATTTTATTCTGCTTTATACCAAGTCGATTCAATTTATCTATCTTAATAGTAATATGACTATTTTAATATTTACAATTTATTACATTATTAGTCACAGGATGTAATTAATAGTATTTTAAAATTAACATGACATTGATTAGTGAGTAGATTGTTCAAATTTACTTTATTCCTTTTGTGGATTGTTATATTTAGATTAAATTAGCCAACTAATCATTGTTAAAGTTAATTTTCTATAATATGATGAGTTTAATGTTCAAATTGGAGGTCGTTTATGAGTAACGCAAAGAATGCTGATAATAAACAGTTTTTCAGTAAGATTTTAAATTCTATTGGTGCTGGTGTTGTTATTGCACTTGTTCCGAATGCTTTATTAGGTGAAGTATTAAAAATATTTAAAAGTGACAATGAAATTTTAGAATTAACGTATCAGTTAGTGATACTAATTCAATCATTTATGGCATTTATTATTGGGGTTTTAGCTGCTCATCAATTTAAATTTAATGGCGCAGGTGCTGCTATAGTAGGTACATCAGCTATGATTGGTTCAGGTGCTGTTGTATATAGCAATAATAGTTTTATGTTAAAAGGTATAGGTGACATTATAAATACGAGTTTGGTTGTTATTATTGCATGTCTTATATATATGGTATTACAAAACAAACTTGGATCTTTTGAATTAATTATTTTACCAGTTTTAGTACCTATCGTTAGTGGGGGTATCGGTCTAATCACATTACCTTACATTCGAAAAATTACTCAAGCAATTGGAAATGTAATTCATTCTTTTACAGACTTAAATCCGTTGTTAATGTCTATACTTATTAGTGTGGCATTTTCATTATTAATGGTAACACCAATATCGTTAGTAGCGATTGCAACTGCGATTAGTTTAAACGGGCTAGGAAGTGGAGCAGCAAACCTAGGTATAGTGGCTGCCTGTGTTACTTTCTTATTTGGCTCATTGCGTGTCAATTCTATTGGTGTAAATGCAGTTTTACTCATAGGAGCTGCAAAAATGATGATCCCAGTTTACTTGAAAAATTTAATTATTTCGATACCATTGACTATAAATGGAATAATTACGGGAATCATTGCTTACGTTCTTCAAGTTAAAGGAACACCATTGTCTGCTGGATTTGGATATACAGGATTAGTTGGCCCAATAAATGCATTTAACCGAATGTCAGGTGATCCAACAATGAATATTATTTTATTAGCTCTTGGTTATTTTGTCATACCATTTGTATCGGCGTTTATTGTTCATGAATTGTGTAAAAAATTCATTCCTATATATTCCAATGATATTTATAAATTTGAAGTTCCAAAACAATAATTTATAGCTTGATGACAAGAATAATTTTTAATATATGATAAATATAGGCGTTACTGTCAATAAGATATTGATAGTAGCGCTTTTTTTGATTGATTTTAAAATGTAAGAATTGTTCGCGTATAATAGGCGATTTTTTAAGTAAAGGTTTTTAAAAAGAAGCCTTTCTCTGTATTGATAAAAATACATTTATAAAACACTATTGCATCAAAATGTATTAATATGTATAATTATGAATATTAATTAGGGAGGGCTGTATAAATGAAGTGTTTAATTAGGTTTATATTAGTATTAGGGTTGTTAATTAGCAGTGCTATGGTGTATATCAATCCCACAGCACATGCTGAACAAGATCAAACATGGGAGAAGATTAAAGAACGCGGTGAACTTAGAGTGGGTCTTTCTGCAGATTATGCACCAATGGAATTTGAGCATACAGTTAATGGTAAGACTGAGTATGCAGGTGTAGATATTGATTTAGCTAAAAAAATTGCGAAAGATAATAATTTAAAATTAAAAATCGTCAATATGTCATTTGATAGTTTGTTAGGAGCTCTTAAAACTGGAAAAATTGATATTATTATTTCCGGAATGACTTCAACGCCTGAACGTAAGAAGCAAGTTGATTTTTCAGATTCATATATGATGACTAAAAATATCATGCTTGTAAAGAAAGATAAAGTTAATGAATATAAAGATATCAAAGACTTTAATAATAAAAAAGTAGGGGCACAAAAGGGAACTGAACAAGAAAAAATCGCTCAAACCGAAATTGAAAATGCATCTATTACTTCATTAAGCCGTTTACCAGACGTTATATTAGCTCTGAAAAGTGGAAAGGTTGAAGGTGCTGTAGTTGAAAAACCTGTAGCAGAAGCATATTTAAAACAAAATCCTAAATTAGGAATTTCCAATGTGAAATTTAATGAAGAAGAAAAAGATACAGTGATAGCAGTGCCAAAAGATTCACCAAAATTATTGTCACAAATTAATAAAACGATTAAAGAGGTTAAAGATAAAGGATTAATCGATAAATATATGACTAATGCTGCAAATGCGATGAATGATGACAGTGGTTTTATTTCTAAGTATGGTAGTTTTTTCTTGAAAGGAATTAAGATTACAATATTAATTTCACTTATCGGTGTTGCATTAGGTTCTATTTTAGGTGCATTCGTTGCGTTAATGAAATTAAGTAAAATAAAAATTATTTCATGGATTGCCTCTATCTATATCGAAATATTAAGAGGAACACCAATGTTAGTTCAAGTATTTATCGTATTCTTTGGTATAACTGCTGCATTAGGACTAGATATTTCAGCTCTTGTTTGTGGAACAATTGCATTAGTTATTAATTCCTCAGCTTACATTGCTGAAATTATTCGTGCAGGTATAAATGCTGTTGATAAAGGCCAAATGGAAGCCGCACGTAGTCTAGGTTTGAATTATAGACAAACGATGAAAAGTGTAATTATGCCACAAGCAATAAAAAACATTTTACCAGCTTTAGGTAATGAATTTGTCACTTTAATTAAAGAATCATCTATTGTGTCAACAATTGGAGTTGGCGAAATTATGTTTAATGCACAAGTGGTTCAAGGTATTTCATTTGACCCATTCACACCATTACTAGTGGCAGCAGCATTATACTTTGTCTTAACATTTGTACTTACACGCATTATGAACATGATTGAAGGGAGATTGAATGCCAGTGATTAAAATAAACAATCTTAATAAAGTTTTTGGAGATAATGAAGTTTTAAAAGATATCAATCTTGAAATCAATCAAGGGGAAGTAGTAGCAATAATAGGTCCATCTGGTAGTGGTAAAAGTACATTGTTAAGATGTATGAATTTATTAGAAGTACCCACTAAAGGTCAAGTGATTTTTGAAGGCAATGACTTAACGGAAAAAGGGACACAAGTAGATAAACTACGTCAAAAAATGGGTATGGTATTTCAAAACTTCAACCTATTTCCACATAAAAAAGTTGTCGATAATATTATTTTAGCTCCTAAATTATTAAAGAAAGATAATAACGATGAATTGCATAAGGAAGCATTGTCGTTATTAGATAAAGTGGGATTAAAAGAAAAAGCAGATGTATATCCGAATCAATTATCAGGTGGTCAAAAACAAAGGGTAGCAATTGCAAGAGCTTTAGCAATGCATCCAGATGTTATTTTATTCGATGAACCAACTTCAGCATTAGATCCTGAGGTAGTTGGTGATGTATTAAAAGTAATGAAAGACCTAGCCAAAGAAGGTATGACCATGGTGGTTGTGACACATGAAATGGGATTTGCCAAAGATGTAAGTGATAAAGTCATATTTATGGCAGATGGCGTTGTCGTAGAGTCAGGCACACCAGTCGAAATATTTGAACAACCGCAACATGAAAGAACACAAAATTTCTTAGCAAGAGTATTATAACAACCTAACGAAGCTTGAATATATGATGCGCACCACAAAGTTATATCATATATTCAAGCTTTTTATTATTAAAATTATGTGAAATGAAACCTCAATATGAATAATGGTTGTGTTAAAATAACATAGTATTATTTTATGGGGGGCATACGATTGGATACAAAGCAGTTAAAGCAAGATATCATTGACTATGCATATACAATTGGTATCGACAGTATTGGATTTACTACTGCCGATCCCTTTGATGAATTGAAGCAAAAGCTAGAAGCATATCATGCAAATGGTTATGCCTCAGGATTTGAAGAATCTGATATTGCTTTACGAACGGAGCCTAAATTATCCTTACCAACAGCAAGGTCAATCATAGCAATTGCAGTTGGTTATCCTAACAAACTGAAAGGTGCACCTAAGAGTGTTAGAGGTGATCGCAGAGGCTTATTTGCTAGAGCATCGTGGGGTCAAGATTATCATACAATTATGCGTAAACGATTAGACATGTTAGCTGCATTTATTGAATCTAAAGTTCCAGATGTTGAAATCAAATCTATGGTAGATACGGGTGTATTATCAGATAGGGCAGTAGCAGAACGTGCAGGTTTAGGATTTGTTGGTCGTAATGGCTTTGTCATCAATCCTAAACTAGGAACATGGACATACCTCGGTGAAATGTTAGTCAGTATACCTTTTGAACCTGATGATCCATTATTAGATAGCTGTGGTGATTGTACAATTTGTGTTGATCGTTGTCCAACAAGTGCATTAGTTGGAAATGGCCAATTAAATAGTCAGAAATGCATTAGTTTTTTAACGCAAACAAAAGGCTATATGCCTGACCAATATCGTTATAAAATTGGGAATAGATTATATGGTTGCGATACGTGTCAACAAGTTTGCCCGAAAAATAGAGGTATTAATACCGAACAAGCTGACATCATTTTGGAACCAGAAATTTTAAAGCCAAGATTAGTACCTTTACTACGTATGTCTAATAAAGAATTCAAACAAACATATGGTCACCTTGCAGGTGCTTGGCGTGGTAAAAAGCCGATACAACGAAATGCTATTTTAGCATTGGCGCATTTTAATGAAGTGGATGCAATTCCAGAATTGAAAAAAGTTGCAACAACAGATGAAAGACCGATGATTCGAGCAACTGCTTATTGGGCTATTGGTCAAATTCTTGGGGAAGAAGCAAGAGATTTTATCAATGCAAATTATAATCAAGAGGATGCAGAAGTTCAGAATGAAATGATAAAAGGATTGGACACAAGGAGAGAATAGTAATATGACAAATCATATCGTTTTATATCAACCAGAAATCCCAGCTAATACTGGTAACATTGCACGTACGTGTGCAGGTACAAACACACATTTACATTTAATTAAACCTCTTGGATTTAGAACTGATGATAAAATGTTAAAAAGAGCCGGTTTAGATTATTGGGAATTTGTGAATATTACGTATCATGATAGTATTGAAGCATTTTTTGAAGCCACAAATGGCGAGTATTACTTATTAACAAAATTTGGTAAAAAGACTTATAGTGATTTTGATTTTTCAAATCATGACAAAGATTTTTACTTCATTTTTGGAAAAGAAACGACAGGATTACCAGACTGGGTGAAAGAGAAATATCAAGACACAGCGTTAAGAATTCCTATGAGTGAACATATTCGTTCATTAAATTTATCAAATACTGCTGCGTTGTTAATTTATGAAGCGTTACGTCAACAAGATTTTCCAGGATTGAATTAAAATTTACTCATTTTCATTATAAAAATGATACTTAAGTGCTATATTTAGAGTATAAGCATGTTAAAGTTAAATGGTTTGATAAATTGAAAGTTAGGGTATAATAATTATTAATATCGCCGTTTTTATGTAAAATGCAAACTAAGAGGAGTGTAGAAATCATGGCAATGAACTTTAAAGTCTTTGACAATAGTCAACTTGTAGCAGAATATGCTGCTGATATTATTAGAAAGCAATTTAACAATAATCCTACTACAATTGCAGGTTTTCATTTAGATACTGATCAAGCGCCAGTACTAGATGAATTAAAGAAAAATATTGAAAAGCATGCTGTTGATTTTAGCCAAATAAATATTTTAGATTATGACGATAAAAAATCATATTTCGAAGCGTTAGGTGTACCAGCAGGTCAAGTTTATCCAATTGCTTATGAAAAAGATGCAATCGAATTAATCGCTGATAAGATTAAAACTAAAGAAAATAAAGGGAAATTAACATTACAAGTTGTTTCTATTGATGAGCAAGGTAAGTTAAATGTTAGTATTCGTCAAGGACTAATGGAAGCAAGAGAAATTTTCATAGTAGTGACTGGTGCTAATAAACGAGATGTAGTTGAAAAATTATATCAAGAAAATGGTAAAACAAGCTTCGAACCAGCCGATTTAAAAGCACATAGAATGGTAAATGTTATTCTTGATAAAGAAGCGGCTGCAGGTTTACCTGAAGATGTTAAAGCTTACTTTACGTCACGCTTTGCTTAATTAAAAATCTGTGAGGTATTGATTATGTCTAAAGACAAAGATCCAAAATTAAATTATCATGAAGAAGAAAACAGTATGGTAACGGATTTTGAAGATTTAAAAGAATTAGGTAAAGAAATGGAACAAATTTCTGATCAAAATGATCAAGAAAAGAATTCTGAAGAAGACAGTCAGTAAAGTATTATAATTGTGTAATATACAGCTATTTATCATGTAATCAATGAATAGTATAGAACCTATATCAAATAGGATTGATAATCTTGAATATGAAGTTAGGTAGCATTTTGTTACCTAGCTCTTTTATTATATTCATAGAAGCTGACTTTCCACCAGCTTCTGAGTTTGTGGCCCGTTTCCCCAAATTTGCAATGTCTGTAGAAATTAGAAATCCGATTTCACTATGTTGGGTTCCCGCCAACTTGCATCGTCTGTAGAAATTAGAAATCCAATTTCGCTGTGTTGGGCCCGTTTCCCCAAATTTGCATCGTCTGTAGAAATTGGGAATCCAATTCCACTATGTTGGAACCCCGCCAACTTGCATGAAATAGTAAGCTGACATACCGAAGCTTCTATGTTGAGGCCCGCAGTCAACTACTGCCAATATAACTTTGTAAAGCATAAAACATTGATTTGTGTACCAGACATAGTAATATATCAAAAATTCAATTTTAAATATTAAAACAACATTTAAACGGAATTGATAATTAAATACCCCAGACATAATTGAAAGAAGTCATCTATCATTAATATTTTTAATGAAATCATTAAACCGCGTTTCTTAATATGTCAAGATTATGATATGCTATTGAAGAATGAAATTAGAGGAGATTTATATATTTATGTTAGGAAAATACTGGATTCAATTATTGATAGCAACAGTTATTATAAGTTTAATATCAATTAAAGCTTTTCCATTGGCAATTGGGGCATTATATTTACCTGTTATTTTCAAAGTAATTAAATTACAACTCAATTTATCAAAAGGATTAATCGATGATGTTAATGCGCAAACATTCATTAAAAGTAATCAATCAGGTATTGTAATAAGTGTAATTTGTTGTTTATTAATAACAGGAATATTGTATTATACACTTGATGGGTTTTATGCGAGTTTAATAGGAGTTTTAGGTACGCTTATTGCTCTAAATCCATATACGACAATTGTTAGTGCTGTATTATATATACTTACAGCTATTGCTACGGTTGAAGCTACTAAAACAAAGTATCGCAATTAAACTTAGTTCAACAATAACTAAATAATGATAGATAACACACTAATCGTATGACCGTATCACTGTAATAAAGGGTGGGCACGTGCGATTAGTGTATTTTTATTTCAAATTATGAAAACGTTTTAATCATAAATTGCTCAATTAAATTAATTAATGATATACTACAGTTAAATAAACAGTGATAAGGGGAGAAATTGAATGTCAGTAAGAATTGAACATGATACTTTTGGAGAAATAGAAGTACCTGCAGATAAATATTGGGGTGCTCAAACAGAAAGAAGTAAACGCAATTTCCCAGTTGGTAAAGAGCGTATGCCAATCGAAGTAGTTTATGGTTTTGCACAACTAAAGCGTGCAGCAGCATTAGCTAATTTTGATTTAGGAAAATTAAGCGAGGCAAAGAAAGATGCCATTGTATACGCATGTGATCAAATTTTATCAGGTGAATTAGATGAACACTTTCCACTAGTTGTATGGCAAACAGGAAGCGGTACACAAAGTAATATGAATGTGAACGAAGTAGTAAGTTATGTTGCTAATATGTATTTAAAAGATCATCAAAGTGATGAAAGTATCCACCCAAATGATGATGTAAATAAATCACAAAGTTCGAATGATACATTCCCAACTGCTATGCACGTTGCATTATATCAAGAAGTTGAAACAAAATTAGAACCTGCATTAAAACTTTTAAGAAATACTTTGAAAGAAAAAGAAGATAAATTTGATTCAATTATTAAAATTGGTCGTACACATTTACAAGATGCAACGCCGATCAAACTAGGACAAGAGATTAGTGGCTGGCGTTATATGCTTGACCGATGCGAAACAATGTTATCTGAATCTAAGAAGCACATTTTAAATCTTGCCATCGGTGGTACGGCTGTTGGTACTGGTATTAATGCGCATCCTGAATTTGGTGATAAAGTGGCACATTATATTTCAGAAAATACGGGTTATCCATTTGTATCTTCTGAAAATAAATTCCATGCATTAACAGCACATGATGAAGTAGTACATCTACATGGAACATTGAAGGCGCTAGCAGGAGACTTAACGAAAATTGCTAATGATGTGAGATGGTTGGCTTCAGGGCCACGAGCTGGTTTGGCAGAAATTTCTATCCCTGAAAATGAACCAGGTTCATCAATTATGCCTGGTAAAGTTAATCCTACACAATGTGAAATGTTAACAATGGTTGCAGTCCAAGTAATGGGTAATGATACAGTTGTTGGCTTCGCAAGTTCACAAGGTAACTTTGAATTGAATGTTTATAAACCAGTTATTATGCATAATACACTACAATCAATTTACCTTTTAGCTGACGGTATGGAAACATTTAATAACAATTGTGCAGTGGGCATTGAACCAATCGAAGAGAATATTGATAATTATTTAAATCAATCATTAATGTTAGTTACTGCATTAAATCCACATATTGGTTATGAAAAAGCTGCTCAAATTGCTAAGAAAGCCCATAAAGAAGGTTTAACTTTAAAAGAATCTGCAATTCAAACTGGATATGTTACAGAAGAACAATTTGAAGCATGGATTAAACCAGAAGATATGGTAGATCCTCATTAATTAAATATTAATATAAAATAAAGTTTGGGCATTACAGGTAGATGTAGTGTTCAAGCTTTATTTTTTTGTCTATGTCAAATCGAACTTATAAGTCCGATTTGATATAGGGCCATGAAAGGAAAAACTTTTCATGGAGTCCGTTTTATTATAGAACCTATTTTTTATATGATGAATTGTTGTACATGTATTGGCCAAACAACCTGTGATAAAAATCTTATGATGTCATGTATTGTCCATAGATACACGTAATGCACATGAAAAAGACTGCAAGTCATTATCCAAGGATGCTATAAAATGAAAAATTACTAAAATATCAAAATATAAAATCCTAAGCATCGTAAAAAACATAAAAAAACCGAACATCTGAAAAAATTAATAATTTTCCATCTATCCGATTTAAGTTGATACTTGATTTAGTTACAATGCGGTATTGCATGTTTAAATATCATGCAAAACTAATCAAATTAGTCATCCAAAGAAACGGAAATGACTTCCTTAGTCAAGGGATGCACAAACTCTATTTTGTAACTTTCAAGTTCTAATTGTCTTAACGTTGAATCACCGTATAAAGGATCACCAATAACTGGATGACCAATTTCAGCTAAATGCACACGAATTTGATGAGTACGTCCAGTATCCAACTTGATTTCAAGTTGGCACACAGTTTCTTTTATCATTTTTGAAGTTAAAATGTGTGTAATTGCACGCTGTCCAGTAGGAGACACACGTCGTTTATTCGAATGGAATTTATCTTTACCAATTGGCATATCAATCGTTTGTGGTTTTAAAGGTAAAAGTGCCTTAACATTTGCTTTGTATATCCGCGTAATATCATTGTCTTCTAACATGCGATCAAGAATTTTTTTCATTAAAGGATTTTTAGCAACAATTAATAATCCTACTGTTTCCTGGTCCAGTCGATGAATTGGTTCGACATAGTCACTATCAACCGTGTAAATCACATGATTCATTAAAGTATTGCTTTCTTTTAAATCATTAGGGTGGGTCTTAACACCTTTAGGTTTCATTACGATTGCCATATCATCGTCTTCGTATTTAATTTGTGCATAACGATAACTTGGAACATAATTACTTTTTTCATCGATGGTTGGAACAAATACATCGTCGCCAGTATACACTTTATCCATTAATCGCGCAGGTTTATCATTAATAGTAATATCTTTAGACATATTTAAATGGTGTAAATCTTTTTTAGGTACCTTAAGTTGTTGGAAAATATCTCGTAAACTTAAGTCATTAAAGTTTTCTGGTATTTTAAATTTCATAAAATCCTCCTATAGTCTTTAATATCATATCACAAATCAGTTCTCCGAAATATAACTATTAAGTAATCAAGGCCATTTTATCATGTTCACGTCTAAGATTTAAAAATATAATAACTCAATGTATAATAGTTAATACACGTAAAAATGAATTGGAGCGATTTGATGGAACAAAGGACGCGACTAGCTTTATTAAAAGAGATTGCCGAATTTTTAAACGAAGAAACTGAAATGTATAGCATGACCCAAGGTGCGTTAAAATATTTAATTGAGGGCAGTAATTTCACGACAGGCTGGATATTTTTCATCAATAGCGTAGGTGAACATGAACTTGTATCACATGTGGCTTTACCACAATCTTTGACAGCAGACCACTGTCACTATATTAAAGATGGGTCTTGTTGGTGTGTGAAAGCATTTAATCAACGTAGGCTAATGAAAGCGTCGAATATCGTCAATTGTTCTCGTATTAACTTAGCCTCTAAAGCATTTCCTAGTCAAAATGATAATATTACACATCATGCAACGGTACCACTTAAATCGGGTCAAGAACAATTCGGCATTTTAAATGTAGCGTCACCAAATACTGAAATATATAGTGATGAAGATTTAGAGTTGCTAGAGTCTGTCGCATTTCAATTAGGGTCAGCCATCAAACGTATTTATTTAACAGACCGTGAAAAAGAAGCAGCAAAAATTAATGAACGTAATCGTTTAGCTAGAGATTTACATGATTCAGTAAATCAAATGTTATTTTCTGTAAAACTAACAGCACATGCTGCGTATGGCATGTCAAACGAATCCATCGCTAAACAAGCATTCAAGACGATTGAGGAAACGAGTCAAAATGCCGTTAATGAAATGCGTGCATTGATTTGGCAACTTAAGCCAGTTGGACTTGAGCAAGGCTTAATTCATGCTTTGACAGCATATAGTAAATTAATGCATATACAATTAAATGTAAATGTAGAAGGTTTAATCGATTTATCTAATGAAATCGAAGAAAACATATACAGAGCATTACAAGAGTGTATTAATAATGTTAAGAAACATGCTGATACGAATAAAATGGATCTTACATTAAAACAAATGAACGATATACTATATATTGACGTGATTGATTATGGTCAAGGATTTGAGATTGATAATGTTCAGATAGCTTCATCACACGGTATAAATAACATAAAACAAAGAGTTAAATTATTAAGAGGTAAAGTGACCTTTCATTCTCAGCCAACAAAGGGTACACAAATACAATTCACAATTCCTATAAAATAGCTTGATTTAAGGAGATAACCCATGAACAAAGTAATATTAGTAGATGACCATTATATTGTGCGACAAGGATTGCGATTTTTATTATCCACGATTGAAAACATAGAAGTTTTACAAGACTTTGCCGATGGAGAAACATTTTTAGAATATTTAAAAGAGCATGAGCACCCTGATATTGTGCTATTAGATTTAGTGATGCCTGGCATGAATGGTATTGAAATTACGGAATATATTAAGGCACATTATCCGGATATTAAAGTTTTGGTATTAACAAGTTATGTTGATGATGAACATGTAATTTCAGCAATCAATAAAGGTGCTGATGGTTATGAAATGAAAGACGTTGAGCCTCAGCAATTAATTGAAACTATTAGACGAGTTATGAACGGTGAAAAAATGATACATCCTAAGGCACAAGATGTATTCGAAACAGTTAGCCAAAAACCACACTACACGAATAAGTTGTCAAAGAGAGAAATTGAAGTGTTACGTGAAATGGTTAAAGGTAAAACAAATAAAGAGATAGCAGAAACTTTATTTGTATCTGAAAAAACAATTAAAACACATGTCAGTCATATATTTAGTAAATTACAAGTTAGCGATCGTACACAAGCAGCAATTTATGCAATGGAAAATAAGTTGATTTAGAATGAGCTTTTAAATATTTGTCGAAAAATAGACAATTTTTAATCTGATTTTGATGAATTTTTTATAGCGATAGTGTTTATTATACAGTTTTCTTTGTAAATTTGATATCATTATAAAAGTGTAAGTTTTATCAAATCTAGTGATTATGCATAAAATTTTACTTCATTTACTTTTGCTTCATTATAAAGTAAACTTAACTCTTGTTGACTTGATCAAAATTTAATACAAATGTGAAATTGACTCTTTTCATTTTATTAAAAATATATTAAGATGTAATCTGTGTTTCAAGAAATGTGTATTATTGCAATTTCTTGTGTCCGGATAAAATTCCCCAAACAGAAAGGTAGATAACAGAATGGATAGACAGAGTTTTACAGATTTAATTCAAACAAAATTTAAAATGGTTCGTATAGAGGCTGGTTATACGCAAGATACTATGGCGCAAACAATTGGACTTTCTAAAAAGACTTTAGTACAAATCGAAAAAGAGAGAGTATTACCAAACTGGACAACTTGCATTTCAATTTGTGCATTATTTAGAGACTCTGAAGTATTAAACAGTACATTTGGCTGTGATCCATTAGAAATCGTTCAAACAATTTCAAGAAATCACTGTGCATATCCAAACCATGCACCAACAAGTGATATTTATTGGAATAACATTGAGACTCGTAATGGGTACATTTTACAAAGTAACAAAGTAAGCAATATTTATCGTGTATTAAATCCAGATAACCAACCAATTTTCGGTACTTCTAAAATGAGAGAAGCTGAAACATACTTTAACAGAAATGCTAAAGAAGAATTAGTACATATCTAGGCCTATATACTTTTAATAAATAATAAAAGCGATGTAACACACCTGTTTCGAGAGGTGAGGCATCGCTTTTTGTATGTAAACTAATAATAAATTGAGCAGAAAGTGAAATGATTAATGAATTAAAAAATAAAAATAGTGGTATAATGAATAACTATGTTGTCACAAAGGAGTCAAAATTATGAATGCACTATTTATTATCATATTTATGATTGTAGTAGGGGCGATAATTGGTGGCATTACTAATGTAATTGCAATTAGAATGCTGTTTCACCCCTTTAAACCATACTATATATTTAAATTTAGAGTCCCATTTACACCAGGTTTAATACCGAAAAGACGCGAAGAAATTGCAACTAAAATTGGCCAAGTGATTGAAGAGCATTTGCTTACAGAAACTTTAATTAATGAAAAATTAAAAAGCGAGCAATCACAGCAAGCAATAGAATCTATGATTCAACAGCAGTTACAAAAGTTGACGAAAGATCAATTGTCAATTAAACAAATTACTTCTCAAATCGATATTGATTTAGAACAAGTATTACAAACTAATGGAAATCAATATATTGAATCACAATTGAATAATTATTATACAAAGCATCAAAACCAAACAATAGCATCTTTATTGCCAAATCAACTTGTAACATTTTTAGATCAGCATGTAGATAACGCAACAGACTTATTATGTGATCGTGCAAGAAATTATTTATCATCTGCAAAAGGCACACAAGATATTAATGATATGTTGGATACTTTTTTCAATGAGAAAGGTAAGTTAATTGGTATGTTGCAAATGTTTATGACAAAAGAGAGCATTGCAGATCGAATTCAACAAGAACTTATACGTTTAACATCTCATCCTAAAGCAAGAACAATTGTGACATCGTTAATTACCAATGAATATCAAACTTTTAAAGATAAACCATTGAATGAACTGTTAGATGCGTCGCAGTTTAATGAAATCGCTGAAAATCTATCAGTGTATGTAACAACATATGCAAGCAAACAAGCGAATAAGCCAGTGGTTACGTTAATGCCTCAATTCGTTGATTATTTAGAAGGTCAACTCTCTAGCAAATTAGCAAATTTAATCATTGAACAATTATCGATTCACTTATCTACAATTATGAAAAAAGTGGACTTACGAGGATTAATTGAAGAACAAATTAATACGTTTGACTTAGATTATATTGAAAAATTAATTATAGAAATTGCTAACAAAGAACTAAAGTTGATTATGTCATTAGGTTTCATTTTAGGTGGTATTATTGGATTTTTCCAAGGTTTGGTTGCAATCTTTGTCTAAAAAAGCGAGATGTGGTAAAGTAATATCGAACGTTTTAATAAACATCACAACAAAGGAGTGCTATAACCATGGCAGTAAATTTATATGATTATGCAAATCAATTAGAACAAGCTTTAAGAGAAAGCGAAGAATACAAAGCAATCAAAGAAGCATTCGCTAATGTAAAAGCTAACGAAGAATCTAAAAAGTTATTCGACGAGTTCCGTGAAACTCAAATTAACTTCCAACAAAAACAAATGCAAGGTGAAGAAATTGCTGAAGAAGATTTACAAAAAGCGCAAGAACAAGCGCAAGCAATTGAAAAAGATGAAAACATCTCTGCATTAATGAATGCTGAACAAAAAATGAGTCAAGTATTCCAAGAAATCAACCAAATTATCGTTAAACCATTAGACGAAATTTACGCTGACTAATATTAAAATAATATTTTTCAATCCTTTAAATAGAGGAATAGACTGCCGACAGAGTCCGAGACTTTGTGGGTAGTTTTTTTAGTTTTGATAACAGAAGTTAGAGGTTCTCTGTCAAATTGGGCAAATGCGTTCAGTACCGGAAGTTAGGTTATCAAACATGTCCTAGCTCTAGCAAAGAACGGACGACGGAAGCTGGGCAATCATACAATATTGGCTCTATGCCAAAACGGGCAGATGAGCTTGATAACGGAAGTTAGAGGCTCTCTGTCAAATTGGGCAAATGCGTTCAGTATCGGAAGTTAGGCTAGTAAACGTGTCCTAACTTCCTTTTTGCATTTTGGAGTGTAAAGTTTTCAACATAATACTATTAGTTCGGTCATGTATTGGACTGATGGAAAAGTGTTTCACTTTTAATGGCTCATTAAGAACGGCCTGAAAATGTTTGGCGTATTAAGTGCAATGATAGTTTTGACATTTAGCTTCTAATAGGTCATTACTGCCGAGCAAATCTAGTAGAGTAACCATGTAAATCTTTAATATGTCAGTTGGTTCACTAGCAGTGTTAACAATTACTGAAATTGCATTTCCGACTTAAATTTTTGAAAAAAATCAGCGTACGCTACAAATAAAATTTTAAACTGTTATAAATGTGTCTCAATTTCATATGTTCATCGACGATATGAAGCGTATTATGGTAAAATGAAGAAATAATAAACTTGTTAATAAATAAAACATCACGATTTGACTAAAGCACTTTATTATTGTGTAGATAATAATTTTTTAACGAAATACAAATAAAAATGGCGACTGGTTTTAATAAATCAGCTAATGAATCACTACACCTATAAGAATGAATATAGTGATTAGAATGCTTTGTATAGTTGGATTTTGCAAAATTGATGTTAGAACCTTTAATTAAGGAGATATGGATGTATGGTTAAATTTATTCATTGTTCGGATTTACATTTAGATAGTCCTTTCAAATCTAAGAGTCATATAAGCCCTAAAATTTTTGAGGATGTTCAAAAAAGTGCTTATGAAAGTTTTAAAAACATTGTAGATATTGCATTACAACAAGATGTTGATTTTGTAATTATCGCGGGTGATTTATTTGATAGTGAAAACAGAACATTACGTGCTGAAATTTTCTTAAAACAGCAATTTGAACGTTTACAAAATGAACAAATCTTTGTTTATGTTTGTCATGGTAATCACGACCCATTATCATCAAAGATTTCATCAAACTGGCCAGATAATGTTTCTGTATTTTCAAATAAAGTTGAGACGTATGAAGCAATTACTAAATCTGGTGAAACAATTTATATTCACGGATTTAGTTATGAGAATAGAGCAAGTTATGAGAACAAGATTGATGAATATCCATCAAGTCAAGGCCAAAAAGGCATACATATTGGTGTCTTGCATGGTACGTACAGTAAATCTTCAGTTAACGAAAGATATACCGAGTTCATTTTAGAAGATTTAAACAGTAAATTGTATCATTATTGGGCTTTAGGTCATATACATGAACGTCAACAATTAAGTGATATGCCTGTAATTAACTATTCAGGTAATATTCAAGGTAGACATTTTAATGAGCAAGGTGAAAAAGGTTGCTTATTAATCGAGGGTGACCACTTAAAATTAAAAACTAAATTTTATCCTACACAGTATATTAGATTTGAAGAAGCAACTATTGAAACGGATAAGACATCTAAGCAAGATTTATACGAGGTCATTCAAAACTTTAAACAACAAGTGAGAGAAGAAGGAAAAGCCTTTTATCGTTTAACGCTTGTTATTAATAGTGAGACATTAATTTCACCTCAAGATTTATTACAAGTTGAAGAAATGATTACAGATTATGAAGAAAACGAAAATCAATTTGTATATATTGATGAGTTAAAAATACAATATGCACAAAATGATGAATCACCTTTAGTTAATGAATTTTCAGCGGAATTATTAGTCGATCAAACTGTTTTTGATAAAGCGATGTCAGACTTATATTTAAATCCAAGGGCATCTAAGTTCCTAGACGATTATGGAACATTCGACCATACAGCATTAGTTAATCGTGCTGAAGAAATATTAAAAGCTGAAATGAGAGGTGAACAAAATGATAATTAAATCACTTGAAATTTATGGTTACGGTCAATTTGTTCAACGTAAAATTGAATTTAATAAAAACTTCACTGAAATTTTTGGTGAAAATGAAGCGGGTAAATCGACGATTCAAGCATTCATCCATTCGATATTATTTGGTTTTCCAACTAAAAAGTCTAAAGAGCCAAGACTAGAACCACGTCTAGGTAACCAATACGGTGGTAAATTAGTACTTATTCTTGATGATGGCTTAGAGATTGAAGTTGAACGAATTAAAGGCAGTGCTCAAGGTGATGTGAAAGTATATTTACCTAATGGTGCTGTGCGTGATGATGCTTGGTTACAAAAGAAACTTAATTATATTTCTAAAAAGACATATCAAGGTATCTTTTCATTTGATGTACTAGGGCTTCAAGACATTCATAGAAATCTAAATGAAAAACAATTGCAAGATTATTTATTACAAGCAGGGGCTTTAGGATCAACTGAATTCACGTCAATGCGCGAAGTGATTAATCGTAAAAAAGATGAATTATATAAAAAATCAGGTAAAAATCCAATCATTAATCAACAAATTGAGCAATTAAAACAACTAGAAAGTCAAATTCGTGAAGAAGAAGCTAAACTAGAAACATATCATCGCTTAGTAGATGATCGAGATAAATCATCACGTCGATTAGAGAATTTAAAGCATAATTTAAATCAATTATCAAAAATGCATGAAGAAAAACAAAAAGAGGTTGCTTTACATGATCATTCACAAGAATGGAAGTCTCTAGAACAACAGTTAAATATTGAGCCAATCACATTCCCAGAAAAAGGTGTGGATCGTTACGAAAAAGCACGAGCGCATAAGCAATCGTTAGAAAGAGATATTGGTTTAAGAAATGAGCGTTTAGCCCAACTTAAAGAAGAAGCGACTCAATTAGAGCCAGTTAAACAATCTGATATTGACGCCTTCATTAGTTTGAATCAACAAGAAAATGAAATTAAAAATAAAGAATTTGAACTTACTGCAATCGAAAAGGATATTGCGAATAAACAACGTGATAAAGATGAATTGCAAGCAAATATTGGTTGGTCTGAAACGCATCATGACGTAGATAGCTCTGAGGCAATGAAAAGTTATGTCAGTGAGCAAATCAAGAATAAACAAGAACAAGCGGCATACATTAAGCAATTAGAACGTAGTTTAGAAGAAAATAAAATCGAAGATAATGCGGTTCATAGCGAACTAGATTCTGTTGAAGAAAAAATAGTTCCTGAAGAGACTTTTGAAAAGAAAAAAGAATACTCACAACAAGTCATTGAATTAAACGAAAAAGAGAACTTGTATAGCAAATTGAAAGAACGTTTCGAAATTGAGCAACAAGAAAAACAAAAACGTCAAAAATTGTTACGAACAACGTTTATTCTTTTAACATTAGTAGGTATTGGTTTAACTGCCTTCTCATTTATTTCAAACAACATGTTGTTTGGTATTATTTTCGCAGTATTAACTTTAGTTTTTGTTATCGGTATCATCATGTCTAAATCAAAAGAAGTAGATTATAGCGAGGCCATCACAGATGAAATCGAAGAAATTAAAGCACAACTAGCCATTTTAGATGAAAACTATGACTTAGATTTTGATCTTGATGAGCAATATCGCATTCGTGATCACTGGCAACAAGCTTTGAAAAATAAAGATATTTTAGAAGAGAAACGTCAGTATATTGAAGGTCGTTTAAATGATGCGAAAGGGCGTCATGATGAATTGCAATCGACAGTTGAAAACGTTAAGGATGAATTATACTTATCATCTAAAATTTCAAATGATTTAATTGTTGATAGTATTTCTACAATGGCGAATATTAAAGCATTAGATCAACATATCAGTGATTTAAATCAACAACGCCAGCAATTGGTTCAAGAATTAGATACATTCTACAATCATGCTGAAGCTGTTACAAAATCACAATTTGTTTATTTCAACAAATTATCTTTATTCCACGATGTGCAACAATGGTTGAAATCAGCTGAAGACACGAATGAAAAATGGCGTATTAATGCTGAAAATACCAAACTTGTTACAAATGAATTAAATCATTTAAATGCTCAATTAGAAGAAAATAATAAAGAAATCACAGCACTATTCGATTTTATCAGTGTTGGTACTGAAGAAGATTTTTACCAACATCATGAAGATTACCAAACTTATACTAGTAATTTGAGTCGTTTTAATGATTTAACTAAATATCTTGAGAACCAAAACTATTCTTATGAATTAAGTTCTAGTTTAAGTGAAAAAACAACAGCACAACTTGAAGAAGAAGATCATTTATTGGCTACTCAAGTTGACGAATATAATGAGCAATATCTTGAAATGCAAGCACAAGTCAGTGATTTAAGTGCACAAATCAATCACATGGAAACTGATACAACACTTGCTAATTTAAGACATGAATATCACAGTCTTAAAAATCAACTTAATGATATTGCAAAAGATTGGGCAAGTTTAAGTTATTTACAAAGTTTAGTTGATGAACACATTAAACAAATTAAAGATAAACGTTTGCCTCAAGTTATTAATGAAGCGGTAGAAATATTGAAGCATTTAACAGATGGCAGATATACGATGATTAACTATAATGAAGATTCAATTACGGTTAAACATGTTAATGGTCAATTATATGATCCTGTTGAACTAAGTCAATCTACAAAAGAATTACTTTATGTAGCTTTACGTATCAGTTTAATTAAGGTACTACGACCATATTATCCGTTCCCATTAATTGTTGATGATGCATTTGTTCATTTTGATAAAAAACGTACTGAAAAAATGTTGAATTATTTACGATCATTATCAGAACACTATCAAGTACTATACTTTACATGTGTAAAAGATAATATTGTTCCATCAAAAGAAGTGATTACATTAAACAAAATAGAGGAAGGCGGGAAACGATGAGAAATATAGAGAATCTAAATCCCGGAGATTCAGTTGATCACTTTTTCTTAGTGCATAAAGCTACACAGGGTGTAACAGCACAAGGTAAAGATTATATGACATTACATTTGCAAGATAAAAGTGGTGAAATTGAAGCGAAATTTTGGACGGCTACAAAAAATGATATGGCAACAATCAAGCCTGAAGAAATTGTACATGTTAAAGGTGACATCATAAACTATCGCGGAAATAAACAGATGAAAGTCAACCAAATTAGACTAGCGACAACTGAAGATCAATTAAAAACAGAACAATTTGTAGATGGTGCACCTTTATCACCGGCAGAAATACAAGAAGAGATTTCTCATTATTTGCTAGATATTGAAAATGCTAATTTACAACGTATCACACGTCATTTATTGAAAAAATATCAAGAACGATTTTACACATATCCAGCTGCTAGTTCTCATCATCATAACTTTGCGAGTGGCTTAAGCTATCATGTATTAACGATGTTACGTATTGCAAAATCAATTTGTGACATTTATCCATTGTTAAACAAAAGTTTGTTATATAGTGGTATTATTTTGCATGATATTGGTAAAGTTAGAGAATTGAGTGGTCCTGTTGCGACGTCGTATACAGTCGAAGGTAACTTATTAGGACACATCTCGATTGCGAGTGATGAAGTAGTTGAAGCAGCTCGTGAATTGAACATTGAAGGAGAAGAAATCATGTTGTTAAGACATATGATTTTATCTCATCATGGTAAGTTAGAGTATGGTTCGCCAAAACTGCCATACTTAAAAGAAGCAGAAATTTTATGCTATATCGATAATATCGATGCTAGAATGAATATGTTTGAAAAGGCTTATAAAAAAACTGACAAGGGTCAGTTTACAGATAAAATATTTGGTCTTGAAAATCGTAGATTCTACAATCCTGAATCACTCGATTAAGAATTAAAAGATATCGGACAGATGAGTATACTGAAACATGAGCTCATCTGTCCGATTTTTAATGCGAAAAAACCGAGCGGCCGTGGTATGATTTTTGAACCACGGTCGCTCGGTTTTGTGTTATTGGCTCATGCCGGATTGTCCGCCTTGTGCGCCACCTTGTTTAAGTTTTTCAGGGTTTAAGATTTTATCTTCGACAACTGATTTAATATCACGATCTTTAAAGTCAACATCGTATTCTTTTAATAGATCTTTGTATGCATCAGTTAATAATTTTGGATTTTTTTGTACTTTCTGATCGACTAATTTTTCTTTCAGGCTTTGTTTTTCACTGTTAAAGTCTGTTGGTTTATCAGCTTTAATAATATGATATCCAAAGCTTGATTTAACAACGTCTGATACTTCACCATCTTTAAGTTTAAATAGTGCTTTTTCAAAATCTTTATCAGTTTGTCCTTTAAGAACATAACCTAATTCGCCATCTTTTTTAGCTGAACCAGTATCCATTGATTCTTTTTTAGCGATTTCACCAAATTTACTTGGATCTTTTGAAACTTCTTTTTGAATTTCTTCAGCTTTTTGTTTCGCTTCTTTATCATCTAAGCCTTCTTTGTCGCTTTTCTTAGATTTAACTTTAATTAAAATGTGTGAAGCTTTCTTGCTGTCTTCTTTAATTTCAGAATCAGAGATTTTAATTTTATCTGATAGTAATTCTTTATGATAAGCAGCAGTACGTAAATTTTCTTTATATTTATCGGCTGTTAAACCTTGCTGTTGAAGGGCCTTTTCAAATTTATCTTTACCGCCGTATTGCTTTTGCATTTTTTCAATTTGTTCGTCAATCTTCTTATCATTAACTTTATTTTTATATTTATCAGCTAAAATTTTATTTAACATTTCAGTAAATGATGCATTTGCAATTTGATCTTTACCGATTTTTTTCATTGTATCTGCAACTGTTACATCTCCAGCTTTAGAAGAAATTAATGTATTTTCTTTAGAATCTGTGGCACTAGCGCCACAAGCGCCTAATAATAGAGCACTAGCTGTTACCGGAACGATTAATTTGTTTATCATCTTCATAGTTGAAACTCCTTTGTAAGTTAATCATCGTGAATATAACATAGTTTTATATTATCACCAATCAATAACCCATGACATCAGACTAGAGCATTAGGTTTAGGGGTAGTAATTGATGAAAATAAAAAAACAAGGTCTATATACATTTGATTGTAAGCTATTACATAGCCTAAAAACAAATAATAACACCTTGCTATAATTATTTTGTTATAAATGATATGGATTTTTAATTTTTTTCAAAATATTAATACCTGTACTATGTTCTTCTATATATTGTCCATAATTAGAAAATATAATTATTTTTAAATATAATAAATCCGTAATGGAAATACCGAAATTCAATGCCAATAAGAACATAAAATAATGTCCATATTGCGGGAATGAAATTGTTAGATAAACGAACATTGCAGATAAGATAATTAACGGCAATATTAAGTTAATGCAAAAATAAAATTTGTGTACAGGTTGATTGACGTAGGTATTATAGAATATAAGCCATTTTCTTTTAGTCAACTTATGAACTTTAAACGATTTTCTATATGGTAAGAAAAATAATAAATGTATACTTTTATGTAATGGATACGTCATAAATACAAGTAATAAAAAGATGAGAAAATGTCTATCTGATAATGGCGTATTAGATAAAAAATACATTACTTCATAACTGACTAAAAACATAATGATGGTTGCAACTGCACTCATAAAAGCAATTCTAGGCAAACCAAATCGTGCATTGATATCAATTTGTCTTTTACATAAAAACATATCTTACGCCTCATCTCTTTTCAATATAAGTTAGATTATAACTAACTCAGGTTCAGTAATTCAATAGTAACATATCATGTTAGAAGAATTGTTATATAAGAAGAAAGGGGCGACGTATTGTTTGATTTGAAACGCGAAAGTGGGGATTGGTAAAATTGGCTGATTGACTAGCGTAGAAGTAGAATGCAGAACAAATTTCTGCGAACACATATTCTTGCTAATAAAGCATCACTTATTAAAAAGGCGCGTATGACATGAGTATTTGAAAACTTGGATAATATAAAAAATGGATATGGCAGGGCATATGCAAAAGCATCTTTTGACCAACTAAGTCATACAAATGCTAAAAATATAGTGATATGTAATGATAATAAACACCAGATTAATTATTTGTGCAAGTAAGGTATATGTAATGTGCATATAAGGTTCGGCTCAATGAAAATATAAGAATGTTATTTGTCGATAATGATTTAAGTAAAGCGTAATCAAAGTGCAAGGATAACACAATGAATCCTAAGCAATGTTTTCAATCAATTCATAAATATGATTTAAGTGGAAATCACTACAAACAACGTCTTCCTGTAATTTGTAAACATAAGTTCATTCGAGTTATAAAAAAGAGATGACAAGAAATATCTAATTTCTAATGTCATCTCGTTTATTTGGCATTTAATTTTAAAAAATAAATATGCTGTTACTAATAAAAATAGTTGTGATCGAGAACGTAACGTGCTATTTAGAAATTTCGTTTCCAATATCCTCGCCACGATTTTGTAAATTTTCGATGTGTGACTGTAAACGTTCAATATTAGGATTGATGTCAGATTTGAAGTTTCCAAGTAATGACTTAATTTCACCACCAATTGAACTACCAAATTCCGCACTTTCGTTTTTAATTTGAACACCATAGTTTAAAATGTCATTAAAACTTTGTTTAATCGTTTCAAATTCACGTTGTAGTTCTGATTTTGAACCAGTAGGGGCAGTACGATCGATCGTGTTGTTCTTGACACTTTTGTCGTCTCGTCCTTGAAGTGCAACTACAAAACCAGCTGCTACGCCAACACCGATACCGAATAGAATGCGTGATGCTTTCATTTATATTCTCCTCACTTTTAACATCTGTTATCTTGATAACTCATTTTGTTTAAAATTGCTAACCTTGATGTTATCACTTCAAACGCAATTGTTATAATATTAATCATATTATACCCGTTCGAGCTTAGATTAAGCATACATTTAAAATTGTGCTTGAATTTGTTCAGCAATTTGTTGTTTTGCATCGTTATCTAAAATATCTTCATGTGTTTCCCACTTATAACCAAATCCATCAATATCATTTTCATATCGAGGAATTAAGTGGAAATGAATATGAAATACAGATTGATCTGCAAACTCACCATTATTTTGAATAATGTTTAAACCATCAGGATTAAATGCACGCTTAATAGCATTTGCTACTTTAGGTAATGCTGCACCGATATGTTTCATTGTTTCTTCATCAGTTTCAAAGATATTAGCAGAAGCTTTTTTAGGAATTAATAACGTATGTCCTTTAGTAACTTGTGATATATCTAAAAAGGCATAGACATAATCGTCTTCATATACTTTAAAGCTAGGAATTTCTCCAGTTAAAATTTTGCCGAAAATTGTTTCTGACATGATGACTACACTCCTTTTCAACTTGTATTACCATTCATTATAACATTGTCGTTAAAAATTCGATATTAGGACATGTGTATTTAATATGAGCATTTTATAATTTTTGGTACAATATAAGTCATGGAGGTGCCTTATGACAGTTAAAGTAGAACAGCTTACAGGTGGATATGGAAAACGCCCTGTAATTAAAGATATAAATTTTGAATTAAACAAAGGCGAAATCGTTGGACTTATTGGCCTTAATGGCGCTGGTAAGAGTACAACGATTAAACATATGCTAGGATTGCTTACACCTATGGAAGGATCTCTATCAATTTCAGATATCAACATTAATGATGACATAGAGGCTTATAGAAGAAAGTTATCTTATATTCCGGAATCACCGGTTATTTATGAAGAACTCACATTAGAGGAACACATTGAGATGACAGCAATGGCATATGATATTGATCGTGATGAAGCGATGAATCGAGCAATGCCATTATTAAAGACATTCCGTTTAGAAAATGAATTGAAAGTTTTTCCGAGTCATTTTTCTAAGGGGATGAAACAAAAAGTCATGATTATTTGTGCGTTTATCGTTAATCCCGAATTGTATATTATAGACGAACCATTCCTTGGCCTAGATCCATTAGGAATTCAATCCATGTTAGATTTAATGGTTGAAAAGAAAAACGAAGGTAGAACCGTTCTAATGAGTACACATATTTTAGCAACAGCTGAACGTTATTGTGATCGTTTTATCATACTAGACGAAGGTGAAGTCGTTGCATTTGGAGATTTAGAAGCATTGAGACAACAAACCGGCTTACATAATCAAACATTAGACGATATATATATTCATGTGACGCAAGGTGGAGATGTACATGCGTAACCAAGCGACCACATTATTTAATAAAAGATTACATGCCCTTCGTAAAGAGAAAAATTATTATAATAAGTTTATATTTAATGGTCATTTCATGGTCTTTTTACTTATTTTGCTAGGTGCATTTATTTTTGGATATGGTGAATGGTTAAAACATATTCCAACGAATATCAATTTTTCATTAATAGCAGCAGTGATTGTTGCGTTGACATCCATTTTTCCAATGCGACCACTGTTAAAAGAAGCGGATAAAATCTTTTTATTACCATTTGAAAAACACATGTCTCAATTTATGCGCCATGCGATTTTATATAGTTACTTTGCGCGCATATTAATCCAACTCATTATTGTTATTGTAATGTTCCCGTTGTTTTACAATATTAATCAACATAATGTGGCATTTTATATTTGTTTTGGAGTAAGTGCGTTAATTTTTCCATATGTTGGTTTACGCTTAAGATGGCAATGGTATCAATCGGGACTTAAAACATGGCAAGTTAATTTAATATCATTCATCATCTTTGCTCTAACATATTACTTACTATTAGCTCCAAAATGGTACATCGTATTTGTGATGGTTGCTTTGCCTGTGTTAATAGAATTTTTAGTTAAAAAATATAAACCAGGCTTTTTGTATCCTTGGGAGAAAATGATTGCTATCGAACATCGACATCATATGAATTATTATAAATTTGTTAATATGTTTACCGATGTGAAACATTTGAAAGAATCTGCAGTCAGAAGAAGTTATTTAGATATACTTTTACCAGTTCCGAAGGGTAGTAAATTTAACTCTAATGCGATGTATTTATTCTTATTTATTAGAAGCTTTATAAGAGGGAGAGACGCGTTTAATATTATCTTTAGGTTAGTAATTATTGCAGTTTTACTTATGGTTTGGTTATCATATCCATTAGTGACAGCAATTATTGGGTGTTTATTTGTATATATTATATTGTTACAAATGGCACAATTTTATTCTCAACAAGCATATGGCTTATGGCCTCAAGTGTGGCCTGTACCTGAAGATAAAGTAATCAAAGGGTATGAACAGTTTTTATATAGATTGATGTTTGTTATTTGTACTGTGTTTGCAGTGACATTTATTATAAAACATATGACGTTATTCTATGTTGTACTCATTTTCTATATTGTAGGTTTATTAACGATTAGAAGTATTATTAAAAAGTTAAAATATCAGGAAACATTATTACGAGACTAAAAAACTTCCATTGGCATGTATGTTGTAAAGGTGCATGTAATGTTGAACGCCAAATGATACGGCGTTCAGATTACATTAGCATCTATACGTTAACAGCATAACCAATGGAAGTTTTCTTCGAATCTATTCTTTTATTGGGTATAAATATCTTTCAAAATAACTTGAATGTTGTCCGCTTGAACCAAAGTAATGACTTAATGCTTCTTTTGAAAAATGATCTTTAAAAGCATCAGAATTTTTAAAGTCTTCATAAGTTTGTCGATCAGCAAAGCCAAAGTAAATTTTGTAAGTTGTACCTTTAACAGGTCTCAGCAATCGATAACTTTTAAAGCCACCAAAGTTTTTGAAATTGTCATCAACACTGATTAATTTCTTTTCAAGTTGATAAACATGGTCTTCAGTTGACGGAATAAAAATTGCGCAATAAAAATGATCTTCATTGAATGCGCCTATTTCTTTAATAACTTCATATATTGAAGGTGATTTCAGTACAGTATTTTCTTCAGTCTCTTCAAAAATCACCGATGAATCAGCAGTTGAAAATTGGAATAAATGATGAGATGGATTATTGATTTTTATCTGATTTAAAAATCCATATGTGCCATAAGATGTATATAATTTCTTCATATGAAAGGTCCCCCTTATGTTTTTATTTATTATACGACGATAAACTAGTCATTACCACTATTAATATACGGTTAAAGTTACTATAATAAATCATGCAAGACAAAAAGGTGTGGAGATAATCCATCAAGATTTTAAAATTTAAATACACAAACAAATGATGTGTAATTTAATGTCAGTTTTATGACATTTATTTATTGAAAATACGAACGAATGAGCGATATGATAATATAGATAAGAATGATTTTAATTTAGGAGGCCTTTATGGTGCATAATAAAAACAATACAATTTTGAAAATGATTAAAGGTGAAGAAACGACACATACACCTGTTTGGTTTATGCGACAAGCTGGCCGTTCGCAACCAGAATATCGAAAATTGAAAGAAAAATATTCACTATTCGATATTACCCATCAGCCGGAGTTGTGCGCTTATGTTACACATTTACCAGTTGATAATTATCATACAGATGCAGCAATTTTATACAAAGATATTATGACACCATTAAAGCCAATTGGTGTCGATGTAGAAATTAAATCGGGTATTGGTCCAGTGATTCATAATCCTATCAAAACAATTCAAGATGTTGAGAAACTTTCTCAAATAGACCCCGAACGAGATGTACCATATGTATTAGATACAATTAAACTTTTAACAGAAGAAAAGTTAAATGTACCGCTAATAGGATTTACTGGGGCACCATTTACATTAGCGTCATATATGATTGAAGGCGGACCATCGAAAAATTACAATTTTACAAAAGCGATGATGTATAGAGATGAAGCAACATGGTTTGCTTTAATGAATCATTTAGTTGATGTATCTGTTAAATATGTAACAGCTCAAGTCGAAGCAGGTGCCGAATTGATTCAAATTTTCGATTCATGGGTAGGTGCATTAAATGTCGAGGATTACAGACGTTACATTAAACCACATATGATTCGATTAATCAGTGAGGTTAAAGAAAAACATGATGTGCCGGTAATTTTATTCGGTGTAGGTGCCAGTCATTTAATCAATGAATGGAATGATTTACCGATTGATGTATTAGGCCTAGATTGGAGAACGTCTATTAATCAGGCTCAACAATTAGGCGTTACTAAAACATTACAAGGGAATTTAGATCCATCAATTTTATTAGCACCATGGAATGTCATTGAAGAGAGATTGAAACCAATATTAGATCAAGGTATGGAGAACGGTAAACACATCTTTAATTTAGGACACGGTGTTTTCCCAGAAGTGCAACCAGAGACGTTACGTAAAGTAAGCGAATTTGTACACACATATACACAAAGATAATCATAGTATTACATTGAAGCACATGAAAGATAATTCATTTAAAGGAAGGTATTATCAATGACTAAAAAAATGGGATTATTAGTTATGGCTTATGGCACACCTTATAAAGAAAGTGACATAGAGCCATATTATACAGATATTAGACATGGTAAACGTCCATCTGAAGAAGAACTTCAAGATTTGAAAGATAGATATGAATTTATAGGTGGTTTATCACCATTAGCAGGTACAACAGATAACCAGGCTGATGCGCTAGTTTCAGCATTAAATAAAGCATATGCAGATGTTGAATTTAAACTATACTTAGGATTAAAACACATTTCACCATTTATCGAAGATGCGGTTGAACAAATGCACAATGATGGTATTACTGAAGCAATCACTGTAGTACTAGCACCACATTATTCTTCATTTTCAGTAGGATCATATGACAAACGTGCTGATGAAGAAGCTGCAAAATATGGTATTCAACTTACACATGTGAAACATTATTATGAACAACCTAAATTTATTGAATATTGGACGAATAAAGTCAACGAAACATTAGCTCAAATACCGGTAGAGGAACATAAAGACACGGTATTAGTTGTTTCGGCACATAGTTTGCCAAAAGGTTTAATCGAAAAGAATAATGATCCATATCCACAAGAACTAGAACATACTGCGCTTTTAATTAAAGAACAATCTAATATTGAACATATCGCGATTGGTTGGCAATCTGAAGGTAATACTGGTACACCTTGGTTAGGGCCAGATGTACAAGATTTAACACGTGATTTATATGAAAAACATCAGTATAAAAACTTTATATATACGCCAGTAGGTTTTGTATGTGAGCATTTAGAGGTGCTTTATGACAATGATTATGAATGTAAAGTTGTTTGCGATGATATTGGTGCGAATTATTATCGTCCAAAAATGCCGAATACACATCCATTATTTATCGGTGCAATTGTTGATGAAATCAAGTCTATATTTTAATGACGAAAGAAGCGTGAAACGTTGTGACTAAATCAGTGGCTATTATAGGAGCGGGGATAACAGGTTTATCAAGTGCATATTTTTTAAAACAGCAAGATCCTAATATTGATGTAACCATCTTTGAAGCATCGAATCGTCCGGGGGGAAAGATTCAATCGTATCGTAAAGATGGTTATATGATTGAACTAGGGCCTGAATCTTATTTAGGTAGAAAAAAGATCATGACAGAATTAGCGAAAGATATTGGATTAGAACAAGATATTGTTACAAATACGACTGGACAATCTTATATTTTTGCGAAAAACAAATTGTATCCTATTCCAGGTGGATCAATTATGGGAATTCCGACAGATATCAAACCGTTTGTGACAACTAAATTAATTTCACCACTTGGAAAGTTAAGAGCAGGGTTAGATTTACTTAAAAAACCTACTCAAATGCAGGATGGTGACATTTCTGTTGGTGCATTTTTCAGAGCAAGATTAGGTAATGAGGTACTTGAGAATTTAATAGAGCCTTTAATGGGTGGTATTTATGGTACCGATATTGATAAATTAAGTTTGATGAGTACGTTTCCTAATTTTAAAGAAAAAGAAGAGGCATTCGGAAGTCTGATAAAAGGTATGAAGGATGAGAAAAATAAGCGTCTGAAACAAAGACAATTATATCCTGGCTCACCAAAAGGACAATTCAAACAATTTAAACATGGTTTAAGTTCATTTATTGAAGCATTAGAACAAGATGTGAAAAATAAAGGTGTGACAATACGTTACAATACGTCAGTGGATGATATTATTACATCTCAAAAGCAATATAAAATTGTTTACAGTAATCAACAAGAAGATGTATTCGATGGAATATTAGTGACAACACCACATCAAGTTTTTTTGAATTGGTTCGGGCAAGATCCAGCATTTGATTACTTTAAAACGATGGATAGTACGACTGTTGCAACTGTTGTATTGGCATTTGATGAAAAAGACATTGAAAATACTTATGATGGTACTGGCTTCGTGATTGCGAGAACGAGTGATACTGACATTACCGCATGTACTTGGACATCGAAAAAATGGCCATTTACTACACCAGAAGGTAAGGTTTTGATTCGTGCGTATGTAGGTAAACCAGGTGATACTGTGGTTGATGATCATACAGATAATGAATTAGTATCGATTGTACGTAGAGATTTAAGTCAAATGATGACATTTAAAGGTAATCCTGAATTTACAATTGTCAATCGTTTGCCGAAAAGTATGCCACAGTACCATGTTGGTCACATTCAACAAATTAGACAGATTCAAGCACATATTAAACAAACATATCCACGACTTAGAGTAACTGGTGCATCTTTTGAAGCGGTTGGACTACCTGATTGTATTACACAAGGTAAAGTTGCTGCTGAAGAAGTAATCGCAGAGTTGTAAGTTAATTGTTGGATGGTGTTGGTGTGATGCCTTTAGATAATGTTTGATGAAATATAGTCATTTTTAAGTTATATAATGGTGGAAGTAATGTGTAAATCATGATACTTTCAGCGGGAATTATTTCATGAAATTGAAGCAGAGACAAAGGGTTAGCTGTTTTTGAATAATATTGAAATGATGACAATACACTTTAATTAGAAATGTCACTTTGCGATAAAAGATTTCTAATTAAGGTGTTTTTATTTTACAATTATAGGTAAGTATTCATTTTTTTAAAATAGAATAGAAGTAGTAAGTTGAAAGGAGAGAATGTGATGACAGATGTAATCATTGTACATTCTATGCATGGTAATAGTAGAAATCATTGGTATCAGTGGTTAGAGCATAACTTAACTTTAGAAGGATATGACGTAACATTATTTAATTTTGAATCCCCTGAAGCGAAGACAGTCGATCAGTGGATTGAAGCTATGACGAAACAAATTAATGTACGCAAAAAGGATACATATTTTGTAACACATGGTTTAGGTTCAATAACAGCTTTAAAATATATTGAAATGATTGATCAGCCGATTGAAGGCTTTTTCAGTATAGCGGGCTTTAAAGAAGATGCAGAAAATATAGATTTAGATATTGATTTAAGTAATGTAACCATTGATTACGATAATATTAAAAAGAAAGTTGACAATTTTTACGGATTGAGTTCTAAAAATGACAAATACGTTTCATATAAAGAAACCCAGCGTTTAATGAATGCATTAGAGGGGAACTTGCGAATCGTGGAAGATGGAGGGCACTTCTTAGAAGAGGATGGCTTCGAAACATTTACAGCGTTGCAAGATCGGATGCAAGATTACATGACACGATAGTTAGTGTATTGTTGTGTTATGTTGTGTCAGTAGGTAGCTGCTGATTTTGAAAAAATTGTGGTAATTAAGGCGCCAAGCAATGTCTTAGGGGCTGCAACGTTATATTGGTAGTCGCTGACTGAATGAATATGCGGTTGTAACAAGCTTTTATAATTTCTTTTCAGAAGGTATAGGCGTTATAAACTTTATAATTCCTATACCTTTTTAAATGCTTTAACACTATTTATGACAACTATTAGACACTTATATGATAAAAGGGAATAAGAAGCGTTTTTTTACACAAAAAACTTTGAAAATGTCGTTGACGTACACTACAAAAATGAATATACTAATATTTGTGTTCAACAGAGAACATGTTGCTACGATATTTAAGTAATTATTTAAGAGATAACATTTAAATTAAATTCAAAAAGTTCTTGACTTTAGGTTTTTGATTATGGTATATTAATTAGGTAATTCAAAATAATATTAGCGCGGGATGGAGCAGTTCGGTAGCTCGTCGGGCTCATAACCCGAAGGTCGGTGGTTCAAATCCGCCTCCCGCAATACATAGTTTTTAATTTAATAGGTCTCGTAGTGTAGCGGTTAACACGCCTGCCTGTCACGCAGGAGATCGCGGGTTCGATTCCCGTCGAGACCGCCATTATTATTACCATTACGGTTCAGTAGCTCAGTTGGTAGAGCAATGGATTGAAGCTCCATGTGTCGGCAGTTCGACTCTGTCCTGAACCATTATTAATTCATGGCGGTTGTGGTGAAGTGGTTAACACATCGGATTGTGGTTCCGACATTCGAGGGTTCGATCCCCTTCAGCCGCCCCATAATCGTTTACATTAGCGGGTGTAGTTTAATGGCAAAACCTCAGCCTTCCAAGCTGATGTTGTGGGTTCGATTCCCATCACCCGCTCCATTATTTTCTATTATTCCACAGTAGCTCAGTGGTAGAGCTATCGGCTGTTAACCGATCGGTCGTAGGTTCGAGTCCTACCTGTGGAGCCATGGCTCCTTGGTCAAGCGGTTAAGACACCGCCCTTTCACGGCGGTAACACGGGTTCGAGTCCCGTAGGAGTCATACAAACAGAAGTGAAATATCGCTTCTGTTTTTTTATTACATATTTATTGTTGAGGAGAGTTGTCCGAGTTGGCCGAAGGAGCACGCCTGGAAAGTGTGTAGGCGCCACAAGTGTCTCGAGGGTTCGAATCCCTCACTCTCCGTTTTAGCGCTTAAAATGGTTTAAAATCATTTTAAGCGCTCTTTTTATTTTAGACTCAACCCTTTGATATATCTGCATTTGAGCTATTACCATCATTTTTATACTTCTTATTTATTTATATCCATTTAAAAATTTTTAGCCACAATGTGACTAATTTTTGATGGTTAATCTTAATTTTAGTCACAAGATTTTGAAGTTTAGTCACAAAACAAATCATTCAGATTTTTTTCTATAAATTTAGTTTCATTATCTTCAAATTTTTTAATCAAATGCGAATATGTTTTAAGCGTTGTATGTACATCTGCGTCACCTAATCGTTTTGATATGTAATGTATAGGTGTTCCTTAAAGAAAATCAAATATTATATATACGCTTGAAAAAATAATATAATCAATCGGCATCTACGTGCGGATTTTAAAGAAAAGCGTAGCATAACCAGGAGTTAGTCAATTTTTAATAAATTCGACTAAATTATTAATAAAGGCTAAAGTAATTAGTTTACTTTAGCCTTTATTGCATTTGTAATTTATAGAATTGCGAACAGGGGACTACTGTTAGTTTATGTGATTAAAACTTCAATGTTATTAGATTTATTAGACCATTTCAAAATCGCAAGGTTCTCATGTTCTGCTACAGTTTGCGCTCTTTGGAAGATATATATCATTTACTATTACTAACATGATGTATTCTAATTTGTTTGTGGATGGGCTGTTTGGTTTGATATCGCGGTAAATATAAGCTGCATTAGTTATATTGTTGAAATCTAAGTTGAATTTATTATCATACAGCAATGTGCCAATTAGGGACATTTTTAATTTTGAACTCTACATTTTGTTAAGAGTATCTGGTTATATTTGCAAAATGGTATGAACATTTATCATCATTTATTAAGTTGTCTTGATGATTGAATGACCCAGTATTTATTCAGTTCGAGAAGATTGAGAGTGTTAAATCGTATTCGCGTATAATTTCGATTCTAGTCATACCATTTTTATAAAGTTTAACCATTTGTAATTTGAAATCCTTAATAGATGTTCTTCTGACTCTTGTCAAAATAAAATCGCCTATCCAAATAGTTTAACAATATCTATTCTCATAGAATTTGTTCAACTAAGTGTAGACGATTCTGCATTATCTATAAGACTATTCAAGTTGCTATCTTAAGCTGTTTCGAATTTTTCAAATTTCTCTCATTTAATAAAAAAATTGATATTATCACGTCCAGAAATATTAAATCAATAAACCTATCTTTTCGTCTAATTCACTATAATCTATAGTACTTATATAGTTTTCATGAAGAAGGTTTTTATTATGTTCATTTTTTTCTTTTTTTGAGTCATTTAAAATAAAAATAAACTCATTTTGCCTGTGTCTTTTTATTTTTTTTGCTTGCATAGCATCTGTTATTTTCGACTTAATAATCATAGAATTATTAGGATTAGAAATAGCATTGATAAATTTTTCTTTTTGGTTTTTCTTAGCGCTAATAAAAAAGTCAAAATTATGAACAACACCACTGCTTCCTATAATAGGTAAATCTCTTCCGTAATAAATGTTATGTTCATCAAATTTGTTTGCAACATCTTCTGAAAATATGTTTTGTGACTTAGGATTAGAAAGTAAGTACATATCACTAACAAATATAAGGCACTGTAATAAATTATGTTTAGATTTATTAAAATTTTTAAAGTTAGTTTGAACATAAATTTCGTGGGTCTTATCGTTGTATTTAGTACCGTAGGCTGAAAGATGCTCTTCAAAAATCTTTTTACGTTTTTTGAATTTATTTAAAGAAACACCGTTATTTTCTAAACCAAATGTAGTATAGCCGTCATCAGTCAGTGTAATCATGTCTCTGGACTGATCGTATAAAGCGTATATTTTTAAATTATCTAAAGAATTATCTTTAAAAGGGGTATCTATTTTTACAACATTGTTTGATAAATTAGAAAACTCTAAGATCTGGTTATACCAATCAAGATATTCTTTTTTTAATTTTTTAGCATCAAACGTAGTCATATTATCCCTCCTTTATTCAAGGTCTTTTATATTATTTTACTCTAAAAACGACATATACACATTATACAAGTTATAGATGTCGGGGAAATCTTTCAAGTTAATTTCATAAGCAAACCTATCCTTTTTATCACACTTATCATTATATATGTGAATATGACTTTTCGGAGCGATTGTTCCATCTGGATTATCGTGAGTATCACCGTTAATATCTATTCTAACTAGGGTGTGATAGGTATCTTTGAAAATGATTGAAATTGAAAACCTATCTTTTTCTATGTTCCCTCTTTTTATTGTTAATAAGTGGAAATGATAATTTAATAATGTACACTTTTGATTGTTTAAACATGTACAATTTTTAAAAACCTATAGATAATTTTA
>NZ_JBSZQY010000018.1:0-37522 GCF_054165785.1 Staphylococcus sp. SA22
TAAAATTATCTATAGGTTTTTAAAAATTGTACATGTTTAAACAATCAAAAGTGTACATTATTAAATTATCATTTCCAAATTAATAGCTATAGCATCTCGTTATTTGTTATATTTAAAGAAATTAGTCATGAAATGACCTTAATTCTTCTAATTAATTCAAAAATCATAAATATTAAACTAATGGGATGTGGGAATATGAAAACTTTTAAAGCAGTAAGGTTTCAAATTGTAAATGAACACGGCAGAATTATAGAATATGAATTAGAAGATGGCGTAATAATTAATAAAGAGGAAAGTGGCACGGGTTGGTTGCTTGAAATTGTCATTTCTAATGAGCATTATGAAACATTTAAGGAATATCAAGACAATGAACAGTTATTGGATATTCGTGTCGTCATCACGCGTCCAGCCAATGATCCAGCTTTATTTGAATCTACTGTGAAAAGTATTAAAAATTTTAAAACAACAATGTCTATCGTATTTGAATGTCATATTTACACTTTACGTCAACAGTATGCTGAAAGTTTATTAGAACAACTTATTGATGATGGATTATCTGGTGAAGAATTAAAAAAATCATTTAATCGAATGATGCAGTCTAAACCAAAGTTAAAGGATGAAAAATTAGAAGAGTAAAATAAAAAACATTCAAAGATTATGCCAACACATTAAATCTTTGAATGTTTTTTGTTTTATTTTACATCTTGAATTGCAAATGTAAGTTCACAACTACAAGCAAGTTGACCATCGACAGTAGCTTTAGCATTACCTTTACCGATTGGTCCTTTAATTTTAGTGATTTCTACTTCCAATGTTAAAGTATCACCAGGTACTACTTGACGTTTAAAACGACATTTATCAATACCAGCAAATAAAGCGATTTTACCTTTATTTTCTTCACTATTTAAAATAGCTACCGCACCTGTTTGAGCTAACGCTTCAGTAATTAATACGCCTGGCATTACCGCATACTCAGGAAAATGCCCTTGAAAGAATGGTTCGTTTCCTGATACTTGTTTAATAGCCACACAACGTTGACCTTCTTCATATTCAACTACTTTATCAATTAATAAAAATGGCTGTCTGTGAGGTATAATTTGTTTAATTTGGTTATAATCAAAAATTGTTTCCATGGTTGAAATCCTCCATTATATTAATTTACTGAATTAATCGTTAATACGTTCAATGTCTGCACCTAATTGCTTCAATTTGCCATGTAAGTCAACATATCCTCTATCTAAATGATTCAATTCAGTGACACTTGTTTTACCATCAGCAACTAATCCAGCTAAAATTAAGGCTGCTGCTGCTCTTAAATCAGTCGCTTTAACTTGCGCACCTTGCAATTGACTTTTGCCTTCAAGTTTTGCACTGCGACCTTCAACATTGATATTCGCGTTCATACGTTTGAACTCTGCAACATGCATAAAACGATTTTCAAATACAGTTTCAGTTACTACTTTATGTCCATTTGCTGTTAATAATAATGCCATCATTTGTGACTGCATATCGGTTGGGAAACCAGGATGCGGTAATGTTTTGATGTCAACAGGCTGTAAATCTCCTTCAGCTCTTACACGAATGCCGTCTTCTTGATAGTCCAATTCAACGCCCATTTCTTCTAATTTATACACTAAACTAGCCATATGTTCTTTGATTGCACCACGTACAAAAATATCGCCACGAGTAATGGCACCAGCGATTAGTAATGTGCCTGCTTCAATTCTATCTGGAATGATAGCATGTTCTACACCATGTAATGATTCTACACCATTGATTGTAATTGTGTCTGTACCAGCACCAGTAATTCTACCGCCCATTTCATTAATGTAATTTGCTAAATCGACAATTTCAGGTTCTTTAGCTGCATTTTCAATTAAAGTCTTACCCTTAGCTAATGATGCTGCCATAATAATATTTTGTGTTGCTCCTACACTTGGAAAATCTAAATGAATTGATGTACCTTTTAATCCATCTTTAGCATTAGCATAAATATTACCATTTTCAAGATGAATTTCTGCGCCTAAAGCTTCAAAACCTTTAATGTGTTGCTCAATCGGTCTACTTCCAATTGCACAACCACCAGGCAATGCAACAATAGCATGTCCTAGTCTTGCTAAAAGAGGTCCCATAACTAAAATACTTGCACGCATTTTACTAACATATTCATATGGTGCCTCTTCATTTAGAGTCTTTGTTGCATCAACGACAACAGCGTTTTCGTCCTTTTTGTATGTAACGTCAGCATTTAAGGTTGTTAATACATTATTTATTGTTTCTACATCACTTAAAGCTGGAACATTAACTAATTTACTCGGTTTATCAGAAGCTAATAAAGATGCTGTCAATATTGGTAATACTGCATTTTTAGCACCTTCTACTTTAACTTCACCCGTTAATTTATTTCCACCTTTGATTACTATTTTATCCATCGTAAATCCTCCACTTAGAACTCCTATTACTTTACATTTCCCTATTTTAAAATTATTTTAAGTCATTATTTAATTATATCTAGTTTTGATTACAAATCATAGAGTTAGACTTATTTTATTAAATATTTTACCTGCGTCGAGTATTGTAACAAATCTACAATAAAATTGCTTACTGCAGTGCCTAATAAAATAGCAACAAATATCATACACACTTGTAATTGAGTGGCGTATCCTTTTTTAAAAAATTGATCTAATCTAATTGATTGTAAAGCCCAATAGGCAATACAAATACATACAACATGTAACACTAAATGGATAACTGCAAATTGTCCGATATAATCCATTTTATCACCTCATAAGATTACTGTATTACATTGTACATGAAAAATTTAAATAATGATACAAAGTTTAATACCCGTTTTTAGTAAAGTTTAAGCTAACTTACTATATAATTCTTTTTACATAAATATCATAACTATAAAGTATCTTGGCATGAAAAAATGTAGCTACTTTCAAAAAATGAAATGTCGACTGTAGATAGTGGTGAAAAGAAATTTTGATTTTAGCAATCTATTAGTGATTGTAAAAAGTAAAACTATTCTTGAGAGTCGGACATAAATCAATGTCTAGACTCTATAGTGTTATATTTGGCAGTAGTTGACGGGGCCCCAAGACAGAAGCTGGCGGAAAGTCAGCTTACATTAATGTGCAAGTTGGGGGCGGGGCCCCAACATAGAGAAATTGGAACACCAATTTCTACAGACAATGCAAGTTGGGGTGGGCCCCAACATAAAGAAATACTTTTTCTTTAGAAATTAGTATTTCTTGAGCTTGGGACATAAATCAATGTCCTAGGGTCTATAATATTATATTGGCAGTAGTTGACTGAATGAAAATGCGCTTGCAACAAGCTTTTTTAAACTCTAGTCAACCTTGCCGGCGGGGCCCCAACAAAGAGAAATTGGAACACCAATTTCTACAAACAATGCAAGTTGGGGGCGGGGCCCCAACACAAAAGCTGGCGGAAAGTCAGCTTACATTAATGTGCAAGTTGGGGTGGGACAACGAAATAAATTTTGTAAAAATATCATTTCTGTCCCACTCCCTCCTATTTTTAAATACACATTAGCTGTGGTTAATGATAAAGAACCACTACATCATAAATCTTTAATGGTTCTTTATCAATTCCTCCCGCCCTCTTATGTTTTGTATTTTTAAATCAATATAATTCAAAAAAGGGTCGAAGATATGAAATCACATCTTCGACCCTTTATTTACTATTTTAATTCAGCCACACGCAAACGGTTATTTGCTCTCTCTAAAGCTCTTTCGGCTCTATGAATATCAGTATTGTCGTCATCATTTTCCAAGTGAGACTCTGCTCTTGCTTTGGCTAATTTAGCTCTTTCAACATCAATTTCTCTTGCAGTTTCTGCAGTCTGAACAATGATTGAAACTTTATCTTTTCTAACTTCAACAAAGCCATCGCTTACAGCAATATATTCAGTTCCATCGTGAAATTTCACTTTTACAAAGCCTGTTTTTAAAGCAGCTACAGTTGGAATATGTCCACTCATGACACCTATCTCACCAGCTGTTGTTTGCATAACAACGAGTTCAACATTATCACGATTGTAAACAGAACCATTAGGAGTGACAATATCTAGGTTTAATGTATTCATTATCCATTCCTCCTAATTGTTATACTTCAACACCCATATCTTTAGCTTTTGCAATAACATCATCCATGCTACCAACTAAACGGAATGCATCTTCTGGAATATGGTCATATTTACCATCTAAGATATCTTTAAAGTTTGCAACTGTTGTCTTAACAGGTACATAAGAACCTTTTTGACCAGTAAATTGTTCCGCTACGTGGAAGTTTTGAGATAAGAAGAATTGAATTCTACGTGCGCGTTCAACTGTTTGTTTATCTTCATCAGATAATTCGTCCATACCTAAGATAGCAATGATATCTTGTAATTCACGGTATTTTTGAAGTGTTGATTGTACATCACGAGCTACTTCATAATGTTCTTGACCTACAATTGATGGTTCCAATGCTCTTGATGTAGACGCTAATGGATCCACGGCTGGATAAATACCCATTTCAGTTAATTTACGTTCTAAGTTTGTAGTTGCATCTAAATGGGCAAACGCTGTCGCTGGCGCTGGGTCAGTATAGTCATCGGCAGGTACGAATACCGCTTGAATAGAAGTAACTGATCCTTTTGTTGTAGACGTAATACGTTCTTGTAATTGTCCCATTTCAGTAGCAAGTGTTGGTTGGTAACCTACTGCAGAAGGCATACGACCTAATAATGCAGATACCTCAGAACCAGCTTGTGTAAATCTGAAAATGTTATCGATGAATAATAATACGTCTTGACCTTGTTCGTCACGGAAATATTCAGCCATTGTTAAACCAGATAATGCAACACGCATACGTGCACCAGGTGGCTCATTCATTTGCCCGAATACCATGGCTGTTTTCTTAATTACACCACTGTCACTCATTTCGAAGTATAAATCGTTACCTTCACGAGTACGTTCACCTACACCGGCGAATACAGAAATACCACCGTGCTCTTGAGCGATGTTGTTAATTAATTCTTGGATTAATACTGTTTTACCTACACCGGCACCACCGAACAATCCGATTTTACCACCTTTAATATAAGGTGCTAGTAAATCTACTACTTTAATACCTGTTTCTAAAATTTGAACTTCTGTTGAAAGTTCATCGAATGCTGGTGCTTGACGATGGATAGGATCGCGGCGAACAGAATCACTAATTTCTTCTTTAAGGTCAATTGTTTCACCTAGTACATTAAATACACGACCTAATGTTTCGTCACCAACAGGTACACTAATTTCTTTGCCTGTATCTTTTACATCCATGCCTCTTTGGACACCATCAGTTGAATCCATCGCAATTGTACGAACAACGTCGTCACCTAATTGCAGCGCAACTTCTAATGTTAGTTGTATTGTACCTTCTTCTTTAGGCACATCAATAACCAAGGCGTTATTAATTTTAGGAACTTCGTTATGTTCAAATCGAACATCAATTACAGGACCCATAACTTGAGTTACACGGCCAATTCCCATGCTATTTTCCTCCTTTAAATATTATTCAAGCGCTGCGGAACCACCAACAATTTCAGTAATTTGTTGCGTAATTTCTGCTTGTCTCGCTCTGTTATATTCTAATGATAAGTCATCAATAAGTTCAGTTGCATTATCAGTGGCATTTTTCATCGCAGTCATACGTGTTGCATGCTCACTTGCTTTTGCGTCTAATATTGTTCCGTAAATCAAACTCTCAACATATTGAGGCAAGATTACACTTAAGATAGATTCTTTATCTGGCTCAAATTCATAAGAAGACAAATGACCGTGTCCCTTACTAGAATCCTCTTGAGATAATGGTAATACTTGTCTAGATGTAGGCTTGTTTTCAAGAACGCTGACATAATGACTATAGTATATATTTAATTCATCAATTTCTTCTTCACTGTATAAGTCTATAGCATGGTTAGCTAGTGCTTGAACAGATTTGAAAGAAGGTTGATCAGGTACGTCTACTTGAGAATACTCAATGTCATAACCTCTATTTTTTAGGAAATCAACACCTTGTTGCCCTAAAACTACAATACTGTATTCGCTACTATCTTGATGTTTCGCTTCAATATCAGTAATCAATTTTTTAAGCACGTTTGCACTATATGCACCTGCTAAACCTTTATCACTCGTGATAACTAAATATCCACTTCTAGTAATTTTACGAGGTCTTAGCATTGGATGGTTTGTATTGCTACTTGCCCCTGCAACTGCAGTAATTGCATCTTGCATTTTATCCATATATGGTGTGAATTGTTTTGTATTTTTTTCAGCTCTACGAAGTTTTGAACTTGATACCATGTTCATCGCTTTCGTAATCTGCTTCATTTTTTTGGTTGATTTTATTCGAGTATCTATTTCTTTAAGAGAAGCCACTATCTCACCACCTTATACTAAACTTGTTTATTATTCAGATTTGCTAAAGCTTTTTTTGAATTCGTTAATTGCTGTGTCAAACTTCTCAGCATCTGGTAAGCCACCAGTTTCTCTGATTTCATTTAACAGTTCAGTAGCATTTGATTCTGCCCAGTGGTTTAACTCGTCTTCAAAACGTGTGATATCTACAACTGGAATATCATCTAAATATCCTTTTGTTAATGCATAAATAATCAACACTTGGTGTTCAACTGGTAATGGTTTGTTTTGATCTTGTTTTAAGACTTCAACAGTACGTTTACCACGTTCTAATTTACTTGCAGTAAATTCATCAAGGTCTGAACCGAATTGTGCAAATGATTCAAGTTCTCTGTATGACGCTAAGTCAAGACGTAACGTACCAGCAACTTTCTTCATTGCTTTAATTTGTGCAGATCCACCAACACGAGATACAGATTGTCCGGCATTAATCGCTGGTCTTACACCTGAGAAGAATAAATCAGATTGTAAGAAGATTTGTCCATCTGTAATTGAAATAACGTTTGTTGGTACATAAGCTGAAATATCACCAGCTTGTGTTTCGATAATTGGTAATGCAGTAATTGAACCGCCACCTAAGTCATCGTTTAATTTTGCTGCTCTTTCTAATAATCTACTATGTAAGTAGAATACGTCACCTGGGTATGCTTCACGACCTGGAGGTCTACGTAATAATAATGATAACTCACGATAAGCTGCTGCTTGTTTAGTTAAATCATCATAAACGATTAAAACATGTTTACCGTTAAACATGAATTCTTCACCCATTGTTACACCTGAATATGGTGCAATATATAATAATGGAGAAGGTTCAGAAGCTGATGCTGCTACAACAATAGTGTAGTCTAAAGCGCCTGCTTGTCTTAACTTTTCAACATTTGCTCTTACTGTTGAATCCTTTTGACCAATAGCAACATAGATACAAATCGTACCTTGATCTTTTTGGTTCAAAATTGTGTCAATTGCAATTGTTGTTTTACCTGTTTGACGGTCACCGATGATCAACTCACGTTGACCTCTACCAATTGGTACTAAAGCATCAATTGCTTTGATACCTGTTTGTAATGGCTCATCTACTGATTTACGATCCATTACACCAGTAGCTTTTTTCTCTACTGGACGTGTTTTAGTTGTGTTAATCGGTCCTTGTCCATCAATAGGTTGTCCTAATGGATTAACAACTCTTCCGATTAGTTCTTCACCTACTGGTACTTCCATGATACGACCAGTACGTTTAACTTCGTCACCTTCAGTAATACCTGTGTATGGTCCTAAAATAACCACACCCACGTTTGACTCTTCAAGGTTTTGGGCTAAACCAAGTACGCCGTTATGGAATTCTACTAGCTCACCAGCCATAACGTCATTTAATCCGTGAATTAATGCAATACCATCACCAATTTGTAATACAGTACCAACATCAGTTACGGACATTTCTGACTCATAATTTTCAATTTGTGAGCGAAGTAATGCACTGATTTCTTCAGCTTTTATGGCCATCTATGTCACTCCTCTTTATAATTAATTAACTCTTCTAAATTTTCTTTGTAATTGGACAAGATCATTTCTAACACTACCATCTAATACAGTTGTGCCGACTTTAACTCTAAATCCACCAATTAAATCTGGATTAATTTTTGTATCTACAATAACTTTAGATAACTTCGTTTGTTGAGTTACTAGTTTGACAATCTTATCTAACTCTTCTTGACTCAATTCATATGTTGACTCAATTGTTGCAAAATCTTGATTGTAGTGTCCGTTATATAAGCTTTGGAACGCCTTGAATACGTCAGCTATTAATGAGATATGTCTATTATCTGCTAACACGTACATCATATTTTTAATGTATGGATTAATGTCAGTAAATACACCATTAATCAACTCACGACGTTGTTCTGCTGTTTGAGTTGGATTACTGTCAACCATTTTCAATTGCTCAATTTTATCTTTTACTGCTTCATTTATAACTGTTAATTCTTCATTAATAGTTTCTAAATTATTTGTATCTAATGACACGTCAAATAATGCTTTAGCATACTTGTTAGCTACTTTTACCATTATTTATCGCCTGCCTCTTTTAGATACTTGTCAACCAATGCTTTTTGGTCTTGTTCAGAAATTTCTTTTCTAAGAACTTTAGAAGCAATTAACACTGATAGTTCAGATACTTGATTATTAATATCTGCAATGGCACGTTCTTTTTGGCTATTGATTTCACTTTGTGCTGTTTCAATCATACCGTTTGCACGTACGTTTGCTTCATGAATAATTTGTTCTTGCTGTTGACGTGCTTGAACCTTAGCATCTTCTAAAATCTTTTGAACTTCTTCTTGTGTTTCTTTAAGTTTTTGTTTATTTTCTTCTTCAAGTTTCTGTGCATTTAACTTAGCTTGTTCTGCGTCATCGATATCTCTGTTAATATCTCTTTCACGTTTATCCATTACATCTTTCAATGGACCCCATGCGAACTTTTTAAGTAACGCAAGTAACACGATGAAAGTTAGGACCTGTACAATCACAGTACCCCACTCAACGCCTCCAGCTGCACCAAGAACGAATAAGTTAGCTGTTTCAGTCACGGGTTCATGACACTCCTTTCATTAAAATAATCGCTAGTGTTATATAGAAAAAAACGACGAGGTTAGGACCTACTGAATTTATGCGATAGGCATGGTGCGTTCATATCTCAACTATTTAATAAAGTTCAAAGATATTACTATATATGCATCATGAATTATGTCCTATGCGCTTTGTCCCGACCTCTTTTATCTGTTAATTATCCAGCAAATGTCATGAATGCAATTACTACACCGATGATAGGTAATGCCTCAACTAAACCTACACCAATGAACATGATACCCATTAATTGACCACGTGCTTCTGGTTGACGTGCTACACCTTCAACTGTTCTTGAAACGATTAAACCGTTACCGATACCTGCTCCTAATGCTGATAAACCAATTGCGATTGCTGCTGCGATTAAATTCATAATTTAATTTCCTCCTGTGATTGTATATAATTATTGAAATTTTTAGTGTTCATCTGCCACTTTATGTGACATATAAACCATCGAAAGCATAATAAAGATATATGCTTGGATTGTTCCTACAAATATTGAAAATGCTTGCCAAACAATTAATCCTGGGATACTAATAATCCAACCCCATGCTGGTTCGTTAAAGAATAAGCCAGCAAGTAATGTTAATAGTATCTCACCTGCAAATATGTTACCGTACAAACGCAGACCAAGCGTTAATGTTGAAGTGAACTCTTCAAAAACATTAATAATTGCCAATGGCCAAAACGGCTGTACATAACCTTTAAGATATTGTTTCGTACCACGCATTTTAATTCCATAAAAGTGAGTTAACAGTATTATCGTTGTAGACAACGTTAAAGTCACTGTTGCATCAGCTGTTGGTGATTTCCACCACAATGTGTGATCTTTCGTTACTATAGAAAACGGAAGACCTAACATATTAGCTATAAAAATGTACAGAATCAGCGTTACTGCTAAGAAGTGGAATTGACCACCTTTTTTCCAAGCCATGTTACCTTCAATGATTCCCCTCACGAAATCAAAAATCCATTCAACGAAATTTTGTTTGCCAGTTGGTCTTTTTTTCAAATTACGCGTACAAATGATAGCAAGTAGAAAAACAAGAAACGCCGTAACAAGTATCATCAATATACTTGATAAATTGAAAACGATATCAAAACCGAATAAATTCCAACTCACGAGCGGGGATTTGTGATCCATAATCTCACCTCTTTCTTAATTTATTTGCTCACCTTTAGTAAAGGACGTATGATAACTACAACATATGAAATCATTAAACCAATAATTATACCGATTATACTTACATGCGCTTTATTAAAGTACCAAATCATACAGGCAATAATTGCAACTAAGTATCGCCACATATTTCCAGTTGAAATATGCATAGTGTCTGGTCTTTTAGCTTTAGCTAAATAGCATTCAAAAATACATGTGTTGATTGCAGAACCAGTAACACCAATGATTAATCCTAAGATAAATGCATGGTGTGTATAAAGGTATAATCCTCCCAATATTATTATTAGATAAAAATAATATTGAATGAACTGTTTAAAAATGTTGTAGAAACGACTCATTTTATATGCCTCCGTGTGACTGATATCAATCATGAAAACCGTTCCACTCATACAAACTAAATGATAATATAGGCGATTTGTGGTGTCAATTCTATTCAAATTGTTGTAAAAAAATAAGCATAGTCAGACACAATTTAGACACAATTAGACAAAAAGTCTATTTTTCTTAGAAATCGCTTGGTTTTTCAGTGATTAAATTCAAATAATACTTAATATGATTAACTATTCTTTCTGAAGCAAATCCATCACCGTAAGGATTAGATGCCTCAGACATTTGATGATATAATCTCTCATCATCGATTAATTCTTTTGCAGCTTGATACACATTTTGCTTATTTGTTCCAATGACTTTTAATGTGCCAGCTTCGACACCTTCAGGACGTTCTGTAACGCTTCGCAAAACTAAAACTGGCTTATTAAATGATGGCGCTTCTTCCTGAATTCCACCTGAATCTGTCAAAATAAAATAAGATTTTTTAGCAAAATTATGGAAATCTACTACGTCCAAAGGTTCAATCAATTCAATTCTGTCATGACTACCTAAAATCTTTTGAGCCACCTCTCGAACTTTCGGGTTTTTATGCATTGGATATACTAGTGCTAAATCAGTATACTCATCTATTAAGCGTCTAACCGCTTTAAATATATTTTCCATGGGTTGCCCGATATTTTCTCGTCGGTGTGCTGTCATAAGAATGAATTTTTTGTCATGGTATTTATCCATGATGTTAGATTTATAATTGTCATCAACTGTATATTTCATAGCATCAATCGCTGTATTACCAGTGACAACAACACTTTCTGAATATTTCCCTTCACTTAACAAATGCGATGCAGCATTTTTAGTAGGTGCAAAATGTAAGTCAGCTAATACACCAACTAATTGTCTATTCACCTCTTCCGGAAAAGGTGAATATTTATCATAACTTCTAAGCCCTGCTTCAACGTGTCCAATCGGCACTTGGTTATAAAATGCCGCTAAACCACCTGCAAATGTCGTCATCGTATCACCATGTACAAGTACCATGTCTGGTTTTTCTAATTGAATCACTTGTTCTAATTGAGTGATTGATTTAGAAGTTATCTCAGAAAGTGTCTGTCCTGATTTCATAATATTCAAATCGTATTTTGGTTTGATTTCAAAGGTACTTAATACTGAATCAAGCATTTCTCTATGCTGTGCTGTAACAACAACAATTGGCTCGAGCATTTTTTCTTGTTCCAAAGCTTTAACTAAAGGAGCCATCTTTATGGCTTCGGGTCTTGTTCCAAATATGGTCATAATCTTTTTCATCAAACTACTTATCTCCGATTCTTCTATTTAGTACCAAACAATCTATCTCCAGCGTCGCCTAACCCTGGTGTGATATATGCTTTGTCATTTAGCTTTTCATCAAGTGCAGCAATATAAATATCTACATCTGGATGTGCTTCATGCATCTTTTCTACGCCTTCTGGTGCTGCAATTAAACACATGAAGCGAATATTTTTAGCGCCACGTTTCTTCAATGAAGTAATAGCTTCAATTGCTGATGCGCCTGTTGCTAACATAGGATCAACAACAATGATTTGTCTTTCAGTAATATCTTGAGGTAACTTAGCAAAATACTCTACAGCCTTTAATGTTTCGGGATCTCGATACAAACCGATATGTCCAACTCTTGCTGCAGGTACTAAACTTAAAATACCATCAGTCATACCTAAACCAGCTCTTAAAATTGGAACGATAGCTAATTTTTTACCAGCTAATCGTTTAGCCGTCATTTTAGTTACAGGCGTTTCAATATCAACATCCTGAAGCTCTAAGTCTCTAGTTACTTCATATGCCATCAACATACCAACTTCGTCTACAAGTTCTCTAAATTCTTTAGTACCTGTATTTACATCTCTAATATAGCTTAGTTTGTGTTGAATTAATGGATGATCGAAAACGTGTACTTTACTCATAAAAATTACTCCTATCTTTGTGTATGTTTATTGATATAGAGGATATTCAGCTGTTAATTTCGCAACGCGTTCTTTAGCTTGTTGTAATTTTTCTTCATCTTTACTATTTTTCAATGCTAAACTGATGATTTTTGCAACTTCCTCAAAAGCTTTTTCATCAAATCCACGCGTTGTTGCAGCAGGTGTACCTAAACGTATACCACTCGTTACAAAAGGTTTTTCTTGATCGAACGGAATGGTATTTTTGTTACATGTGATACCAACTGAATCTAAAGTCTCTTCAGCTTCTTTACCAGTAAGTCCTATAGACCCTTTTACATCAACAGCTACTAAGTGATTATCTGTACCGCCAGAAACAATTCTAAATCCTTCATTAATTAATGCTTCTGCAAGAACTTTTGCGTTTTTAACCACTTGTTGTTGATACGTTTTGAAATTATTTTCTAACGCTTCTCCAAAAGCAACTGCTTTTGCTGCAATAACATGCTCAAGAGGTCCACCTTGAATACCAGGGAAAATTGTTTTATCTATGTCTTTTTTATATTCTTCCTTACATAAAATCATACCACCACGTGGTCCGCGTAATGTTTTGTGTGTTGTAGTTGTTACAAAATCAGCATATTCTACTGGATTTGGATGTAAACCTGCCGCTACTAATCCTGCAATATGTGCCATGTCTACCATTAACTTAGCGTTTACTTCATCTGCGATTTCTTTAAACTTTTTAAAGTCAATTGTTCTTGAATATGCTGATGCTCCTGCCACAATAAGCTTAGGCTTATGCTCTAACGCTAATTTACGAACTTCATCATAATTGATTCGTTCTGTGTCTTTATCTACTCCATATTCAACGAAATTGTAGAATTTACCACTAAAATTAACAGGCGCTCCATGTGTCAAGTGACCACCATGACTCAAATTCATACCTAAAACTGTGTCGCCCATTTCTAATGCAACTAAGTAAACAGCCATGTTCGCTTGTGAACCTGAATGTGGTTGAACATTGACATGTTCAGCTCCAAACAATGCTTTAGCACGATCAATTGCGATGCTTTCAGTAACATCTACAAACTCACAGCCACCATAATATCGGCGTCCTGGATAGCCTTCAGCATACTTATTAGTCAACACTGAACCTTGTGCTTCCATAACCGCTTCCGATACAAAATTTTCCGATGCGATTAACTCTATGTTGCTATTTTGTCTCTGAAATTCTCTCTCGATTGCTTCTGCGATAACTTTATCTTGCTTGGTGATATAAGACATAAAATCTCCCCTTCTTTCAAAAAAACTTATTGGTATTTAGCACGTTCGCCACCAATCTTTTTCGGCCTAGATGTGGCAATAGTTACAATTGCCTTTCCTACTTGCTTTACTGAGGTCCTTACAGGTACACATACATGTTTAATATGCATGCCTATTAATGTTTGACCAATATCAATTCCACAAGGAACAGTAATATGTTCGACCACGATCGGATCCTTCATATGCTGAAAAGCGTATGTTGCCAAACTCCCTCCAGCATGTACATCTGGAACGACGGAAACTTCTTCCATTGTTAATGGATTAAACTGAGATTTTTCTATTGTTATCGCTCTGTTGATATGTTCACATCCTTGAAAAGCAAAAGTAACGCCTGTCTCTTTACTCACAACATCTAATGCATTAAAAATAGTTTCTGCAACTTCCATCGAACCGACAGTCCCTATTTTTTCGCCAATGACTTCCGATGTTGAACATCCAATTAAACATATATCTCCTTTATTAAAAAAGGACATATCTTTTAATTCGTCTAATAACATTGTCAAATCTTTCATAAAAGCCCACCCTTCCTAAAAATAAAAAAGGAATATAGCAAAGTGCTACACTCCTCTATTATAACTTATTTAACTGTTAACATATACTAATTATACAGAATTCCTACTAGCAAATAATATCTTTTAATTTTAAAATTAAACTTACAAGTTCTTCATAGGTATGTACATACATTTCTTTTGTTCCGCCGTATGGATCTATAACTTCTCCTGCTTCTTTTACATATTCATGCAATGTGAAAACATGATTTTGCAAACCAAAGTGTGCCTCTATTAATTCTTTGTGCGAATACGACATGGTCAAAATAATATCTGCTTTCAAATCTGCTTCAGTAAATTGTTGCGATAAGGTCGTTTCAGCTAAATGATGTTCTTCAACTAAGTCTTCAACATAATTCGAAACACCTTGATTGTTCACAGCGAATATACCTCTTGATTCAAATTGATGATTTGGCATAACCTCTTTTGCAATACTTTCCGCTAATGGGCTACGACATGTGTTACCTGTACAAACGAATAGAATCTTCATAGTTCACACCCTTTAATAATGTGATTACCTGCAGCTTTTAACATGCGATTCATAATTGCTTCTGTATTATCATTCAGCTCAAAGCCGTATATATACGCAGCTGAAATATTTTCATTTTCATCAAGTGAATGTAACACATCATAAAGATTATGACTTGCTTGTTTAACATCATTGTCATCCTGACATAATTGAATGAATTGCGCTTCACTTGGTATAAACGCCACCTTATTACTCGGCACAATAAAAGCTATAGAAGACCAATCTTTACCGTCATTTCCAATTTTGCTCTCAATATCTGTAATAATTGTAAGTGGTGTATTGGGTGAGTAATGCTTATACTTCATACCTGGTGCAATTGGCTGTTCAGTATCATTATAATCAGCATGGGCGATACTATTCGGAAGTATTTCTGTAATCATTGCTGCTGTTATAGAACCAGGTCTTGCAATTTTATAAGGAAAAGATGTGCAATCTAAAACCGTACTTTCTAATCCTTCTTCACTTTGTTCAGCTTGAACAATACCATCGATACGGCCATTCAAATCTTGATATACATGATTGAAAGTTGTTGGTGAAGGTCTACCACTTAAATTAGCACTTGGAGCAGCTAGAGGTTCATTTATGATTTGTAATAATTGTCTACCTACAGGATGGCTTGGCATTCTAACAGCAACTGATGATAAACCTCCAGAAACTTTTCGACATAGATAGCCTGGCTTTAACGGCAATATAAACGAAATAGAGCCCGGCCAGAATGCCTGCATTAACTTTTCTACGCGTGGATCCAAAGTATATGTAAAATCTTTTAATTGAACTTTACTGTGTATATGAACAATAAGCGGATTGTCAGATGGACGGCCTTTAGCTTCATATATTTTAGCTACAGCTTCTTCATCTGTCGCATTTGCTGCAAGTCCATAAACTGTTTCAGTTGGCAAACCTATTAAACCACCGTTTAAAACAATGTCTTTTATTTCATTTATTTTAGGATATTGCTGTAAATCTTCATTATATTCTCTAACATCCCAAATTTTAGTATCCAACTTAATCACGCCTTTCTTATTTATCATAATACAAAGTAAAAAGCTATGCACTTAACTAATCATAGCAAAGGCATAACTTTTAATTACCATTTAAATGAGACGATTCGATCGTGGCCATTTATATCTTTAATAATGTCGATTTTTTTGTCAGGAAATTTACTTAAAATTATTGATTTAAGTGCCTCACCTTGATTGTAACCAATTTCAAAAACAACTGGGCTGCCTTTTTCCATAACGTGAGGTAAATCTTCAATGATTGATTCATAAATAGCATATCCATGGTTATCTGCAAACAATGCCTGATGTGGTTCGAATCTCGTAACCGTTGGAGACATCGTAACCATATCCTTTTCATCTATATATGGTGGATTAGATATCAAGCCGTTCAACTTGATACCTTCTTTAATTAAGGGCTTTAATGCATCCCCTGTTAAAAATTGTATTTGTGATTGATGCTTCTCAGCATTATTACGAGCCATATTCATTGCTTCAAGTGAAATATCAGTAGCAATAACATTTAAATCCGGCTTTTCGCATTTCAAAGTAATTGCAAGTACACCACTACCCGTTCCGATATCTACGATTGTTGCATCATCTTCTAACTGTTGTAAGAAATGCAACATTACTTCTTCAGTTTCAGGTCTTGGTATCAAACAATTTGAGTTTACATCAAACGTTCTACCATAAAATGAGGCAAAGCCAACTATATACTGTATAGGCTCTCCTAATAACATACGTTGTAATGCTAAGTCGAACTTCATAATCATCGCTTTCGGCATATCATCATGCATGTGGACTACAAAGTCTGTACGCGTCCATTGAAATACATCTAACATTAACCATTCAGCTCGTGTTTGTTCAAACCCTTTTTGTTGTGTTAAATGAATTGCTTCATCTAACTTTTCTTTATAATTCACCATTATTAAGTTCTTTCAATTTATCTGTCTGCTCTGATAAAGTCAGTGCATCTATAATTTCTTCTAAATGGCCTTCCATAATTTGCCCTAATTTTTGAAGCGTTAGACCTATACGGTGGTCTGTTACACGGCTTTGTGGATAATTATAAGTTCGAATACGTTCTGAACGATCACCAGTACCGACTGCTGATTTACGTTGTGACGCATACTTTTGTTGTTCTTCTTGAACTTTCATATCGTATAAACGTGCTTTTAACACTTTCATTGCTTTTTCACGGTTTTGAATTTGAGACTTCTCAGAAGATGTTGCAATGACACCAGTTGGTAAATGGGTAATACGTACTGCAGAGTCAGTTGTGTTTACGTGCTGACCACCTGCACCACTTGAACGATACGTGTCGATTTTTAAATCTTCATTTCTAATTTCAATTTCTACATCTTCAACTTCTGGTAAAACTGCCACTGTAGCTGTTGAAGTATGAATACGTCCACCTGATTCTGTTTCAGGCACACGTTGAACGCGGTGCGCACCATTTTCAAATTTCAATTTACTATACGCACCATTACCAGAAACTGAGAAACTAATTTCTTTGTAACCACCATGGTCACTTTCAGACGCTTCTACTATTTCAGTTTTGAATCCTTGTGATTCAGCATACTTTGAATACATACGCATTAAATCACCAGCAAAAATCGCAGCCTCATCACCACCAGCTGCTGCTCTGATTTCTACAATAACGTCTTTGTCATCATTAGGATCTTTAGGAATCAATAATATTTTAAGCTCTTCTTCAAGATTTGGAAGTTCAGCTTTAATACCGCTACTTTCCTCTTTTAACATTTCTACTTCTTCTTTATCATCAGTTTCACTTAACATTTCTTCAATATCAGCTAATTCTTCTTTTTTAGCTTTATAGTTACGATAAACATCTACAGTTTTTTGTAAATCAGCTTGCTCTTTAGAATATTTACGTAATTTATCTGAATCATTTACAACATCTGGGTCACTTAACAGTTCATTTAACTGTTCGTATCTTTCTTCTACAATATCTAATTGATCAAACACTTATAATTCCTCCTTATTATTATCACTAGGTGCTACGATATGGTGCGCACGACAACGTGGCTCATAACTTTCATTGGCACCCACTAAGATAATCGGATCATCGATTTTAGCTGGTTTACCATTTATTAATCGTTGCGTTCTACTAGATGAAGAACCACAAACAGCACAAACTGCTTGAAGTTTCGTTACTTGTTCACTGACAGCCATCAATTTAGGCATTGGTTCGAACGGTTCGCCCCTAAAATCCATATCTAATCCAGCAACAATAACACGGTGTCCATCTGCTGATAGTTTTTCTACTATACTTACAATTTCATCGTCAAAAAATTGCACTTCGTCTATTCCTATAACATCAACATTAGTTAAGTCGTGCGTCATAATTTCACTTGCTTTAGAAATATTAATCGCTTCAATGGCATTACCATTATGAGAGACCACTTTTTCTTTATGATATCGATCATCAATCGCCGGTTTAAATACAACGACTTTTTGTTTAGCGTATATGCCCCTTCTTAAACGTCTTATAAGTTCTTCGGATTTACCGCTAAACATACTACCTGTAATACATTCTATCCAACCGGAATGGTAAGTTTCATACATTGAGAGTTCCACCTTTTTCAAAACATAATCGCTTTATTATATCATATTTCAAATATTCATAAATGTCTTTTTCATAATTATATCGATATTGTACATGAACAATTATTTTATAAATTTGTCTTGCATATTTATATACAGCTATTCTAATTTGTTGCTTCTTATTCGTGCGATGTTTCTACTCAATACAAACTTTAATAAAGGGGAAATTTATCATTATGTATTAACAACATGGTATTGACTCACTTCTTTGAACACAGTCGTAAGTAAACACCCTTACTACACTTATAAATAAAAAAGCTGTCTACAATTCCATTATAGGAAGCAGACAGCTTAACGATTACTATATTAGTTGTTTGATTTAAGACCAAACTTTTTGTTGAAACGTTCCACACGTCCATCCGCAGCAGCGAATTTTTGACGTCCAGTGTAGAATGGATGTGAATCAGATGAAATATCTAAACGAATAACTGGGTATTCTTTTCCATCTTCCCACTCCATCATTTCTGAAGATGTTTTTGTAGAACCGCTTAAGAATTTGAAGTTTGTAGTAGTATCTAAAAAGATTACTTGGTGATACTCAGGATGAATTCCTTGTTTCATTATTTTCAGCTCCTTTGCCCTGAACCATCTGGAACAGAGTTATTTGTGAGTTTTTACCCAATACTGTGTAATTATAAAGGTAATTAATTCAAAACGCAAGCCCCTATATAATGTTTATTAAATTATAGGTCGACCCGTTTTAGTACTTTCTTCTGCAGACTTTTGTAGCTGCTTGAAGAAATCTTCATTATTCTTAGACTTTTTAAGTTTGCGAATAAATCTTTCAGTAAAGTCTGTTGAGTCAGTGAATAGATTTCTTAATTGCCATAATGTGTCTAATTCAGATTTACTTATCAACAATTCTTCTTTACGCGTTGAACTTCTGCCAATATCAATTGCAGGGAAGATACGACGTTCAGACAATTTACGATCTAAATGTAACTCCATGTTACCTGTTCCTTTAAATTCTTCGTAAATCATATCGTCCATACGTGAACCCGTATCAACTAATGCAGTTGCAAGTATTGTTAAACTTCCACCTGCTTCAATATTTCTCGCTGCACCGAAGAATGCTTTTGGTTTGTGTAAAGATGCAGGATCTAAACCACCTGATAATGTACGACCACTTGGTGGAATAACTAAGTTATAAGCGCGTGCTAATCTCGTTATAGAATCCATTAAAATAATGACATCTTCCCCAATTTCTACTAAACGCTTTGCACGTTCAAGTAATAATTCAGCTACTTTAACATGGTGTTCTGGTGGTTCGTCAAACGTTGAATGAACGACTTCAGCAGCTTCTACTGAGCGTTCTAAATCTGTTACCTCTTCAGGACGCTCGCCAACTAACAAAATAAACAGCTTTGCATCTGGTTTGTTCGTACTGATTGCATTCGCTATCTCTTTTAATAACGATGTTTTACCTGCTTTAGGTGGCGCCACTATTAAGCCACGTTGACCTAAACCAATCGGTGTAACTAAATCCATGATGCGCGTTGAATAATTTCGTGTTTCTGTCTCTAATTTAATACGCTCATCTGGATAAAGTGGTGTCAAAGCTTGGAAATGCGGACGTTTCTTCACTTCTTCTGCGTTATGGTCATTAACAAAGTCAACTTGTAATAAGCCATAATATTTTTCGTTATCTTTAGGTTTTCTAACTTTCCCAGTTACTTTATCCCCACGTTTAATTTCAAAACGACGAATTTGGCTAGCAGATATATAAATATCTTTTTCCCCTTTAGAATAGTTCACTGTTCTTAAAAAACCATAACCATCTGGTTGTATATCATCTAAGATACCTTCCATATAATAGTTACCATCTTTTTCCATTTGTGCTTCCATAATAGCTAGAACAAGTTCTTTTTTATTTAATTTACTATAGTTCGTCAACTTAAGAGTTTTAGCTTTTTGAGTGAGTTCCTTGGTAGTATAGTTCTTGTACAATTCGTGGAATGATTCATACTGAGGAGATGTACGTTCTCTTTCAGGCATATAGTTTACACCCATTTCATTATTTTTTAGTTAGTAAGTAATAGATAGGCATGACAATGCATAAATAACTGTGCTAGCACAATCCCATTATGCTAATCCCCAACCTTTTAAATACATGAATAACTATAGCAAATTTTTATTTTAATTACAAAATCTATTTATAAAAATTGCAAAATTAAAACAGTACACAAAACTTAATTAGTCATGTGCACTGTTTTATTGCGATTTTTAATTCAAAAATCAAATTTATTTAAAATAGCCAGCTATAGATTTCACTTCTAAGAACTCTTCAATACCATAATCGCCCCATTCACGACCTAAACCAGATTGTTTATAGCCACCAAATGGTAAGTCTGGCTTTCTACCTGCTTCGTTTATTTCTACTGTACCTGCTTCAATAGAACGAGCTACTTTATGCAATGTTTCTTTGTCCTTACCAATAACATATCCTGCCAAACCATATTTTGTATCATTTGCAATTTGAATCGCTTCATCTAAATCGTTATAAGTGATAACCGACATTACTGGCCCAAAAATTTCTTCTTGTGCTATCGTCATTTGATTATCTACATTAATAAAAATTGTCGGACGTGCAAAGTATCCTTTTTCAAGTCCTTCTGGTTTACCAGGACCACCATAAAATAATTCAGCACCTTCTTCAATACCTTTATTAATATAATTTTGTACTTGATCAAATTGTTTTTTACTAATGATAGGGCCTACTTGTGTACCATCTTCTCTTGGATTACCGACACGCACTTGGCTAAATTGTTCTTTTAATTCAGCTAAGAATGCATCTTTAATTTTGTTAGGCACTAAAACACGTGTACCAGCTGTACATACTTGACCAGTATTATTAACAACTTTGCCTGTTGTTGCTTTAGCCGCTTCTTTAATATCTACGTCATCTAGGACGATGTATGGTGATTTGCCACCAAGCTCTAATGATACCTTTTTAAAGTCTTTAGCAGCTTTTTCCATAATTTTAGAACCAGTAGGGCCTGATCCTGTAAATGACATCATGCGTACTTTAGGATGTTCAGATAAAGGATTCCCAACTCCAGCACCATCACCATTAACAAGGTTAAATACACCTTTAGGAACACCGACTTTATCAAAAATCTCAGCTAAAATAACAGCTGCAAATGGTGTTTCTTCTGATGGTTTAAGTACAACTGGACTACCAGCCGCAAATGCTGCCGCTAATTTTAATGATGTTTGGTTTGTAGGGAAGTTCCACGGTGTAATTAAGCCAGATACACCGATTGCTTCTTTAACAACTAAATCATCTCCGCGGCGTTCTTCAAATTCGTAGTTATCTAATGCGTCTCTCGCTGCAACAAAATGGTTTAGTCCCATTTGATAATGGACACGCTCAGATAATGATAAAGGAGCACCTAACTCATCCGTAATAGCTTGTACAATATCGTCTTTTCTGTTTTCATATTCTTTTACAATTTTATCTAATAATGCTTGTCTTTCTTTCACAGATGTATGACGGAACTCTAAATAAACATTATCTGCCGCCTCGACGGCTTTATCAACATCAGCTTTATTACCTTTAGCAACTTTCCCAATTACTTCTTCAGTTGCTGGATTTATAACTTCTATCGTTTCATTACTATTACTTTTTACCCATTCGCCATTAATGTATTGCTTTGTGTAGTCTCTCATTATTCTTTCACTCCTCAAGAATGATTTATATATTATTTATCCGTAATGCATACGATATAAACATTACATTCCATTATGATACGCTCCCTTTTAATATGTTCAAAATAAAATGCTTTAAAATTTTGCTGCATCTAATTTTTTTATATTTTTAAATAAAAATAACTATTCCCACATCATCGCAAATAATGCGAAGACTTAGAAATAGTTATAATCAATGCTATGTTTAAACGTCATGTAATTATTTAGCAGTACGTTGATCTGTTAAATCGACATATGATTGCGCCCATGCTTCAATTGGATGTAAAGCCTCTGCTAACGCTTTACCTTTTTCAGTTAGTACATAAATAATTTGTACTGGACTCGTAGAAATGATTTGCTTCTCAACTAACTCCCATTGTGCAAGCTCTGACAACTTAAGACTTAAAGCACGTGGCGTTATTGTTTTCAAATCTCTTTTCATATCGGAAAAGTGTGCTGAACAGTCATTACATCTTGAGAGATAATTAATGATTAATCCATTCCAACTTCTACCAAGTATTTTAAAAGTTTCTTCGAGATACGGACATACTTCCATCATCTTCACCTCTCATCAATAAATTTAGAATGTAAACGAACACCCTTTTTTAATCAGTATAATTATTATACCACAAAACAAGATAAATCTATACAGTTTCCGTCCAAATATCTGCACCTAAAGCTTTTAAATGTTCTACAATATCTGTATAACCTCTATAAATATGTTTAACATTGTAAATTGTAGTTACACCCTCAGCAATTAAACCAGCAATAATTAAACAAGCTCCTGCTCTTAAATCGCTAGCATAAACTTCAGCACCATGTAATGTTGATGGTTTTATCGTTGCTGTGCCTTCGTCAACTTCAATATTTGCACCCATGCGCTTTAATTCTTCAACATGTTTAAAACGCTCCGGATAAATCGTATCAGTTACAAATGAAGGACCATTTGCCATAAATAATAATGGTGTAATAGGCTGTTGCAAATCAGTAGCAAAACCTGGATATACTAGTGTTTTAATATCAACAAATTGATATGGTGCATTATTATTGATGCGAATTCTTTCGTCTCTTACATCAACATTCACACCTAATTCACTAAATTTAGCAGTTAATGTTTCTACATGTTTCGGAACAATATTATTTAATATAACATTTTCTCCACATGCTGCAGCGATACACATATATGTGCCTGCTTCAATTCTATCAGGTATAACTTGATACTCAGAACCATGTAATTCTTTGACACCATTGATTTTAATTGTTGATGTACCCGCTCCCTTAATATTAGCTCCCATACTTGTTAAGAAGTTAGCAACATCAACTACTTCCGGTTCTTTAGCAGCATTTTCAATTACAGTTTGTCCTGTTGCATAAACTGCAGCTAGCATAATGTTAATTGTTGCACCTACGCTAACCATATCTAGAAAAATATGTGTACCTTTTAACTCTTTAGCTTCAATTTTCATTGATGTCGTACTTGATTCATCAATTTCAGCACCTAAAGCTTTAAATCCTTTAATATGTTGATCAATTGGACGTGGCCCAAGTGGACATCCTCCCGGTAAACCAATCACACATTTTTTAAATCTACCTAACATGGCACCCATCATATAGTATGAAGCACGTAATGATTCAACTTTATTATTTGGTAATGCAGCATTTTGTATTTCAGTTGTATCAACTTCTAATTCCGTACCATTTAGTGAAGCCTTAATATTTAAATCTTCTAATAAACTCACTAAAGTTTTAACATCAGAGATTTGCGGTAACCCTTCTAATTTCACATGTCCTTGAGCTAATAATGTTGCAGGAATGATAGCTACAGCACTGTTTTTCGCGCCACTGATATTAACTTCCCCATTTAGTGTGCGTCCACCTCTTATTTTTATTACCTCTTGAGCCATATCATTTATCTCCTTTGTCCATTACTTTTTAATTTTTTGCATTATTAGCATTATAAATTAATTTTACTTTATTTGTAAAATAGTTTATTTTAATCGTTAAAATCTTGTCTTTCTATTTTCGATCGATTAATAACAAATCATTCACCTTTACTAATATATGCTGTTCTTCCCCACTTGACCATGGTCTAAAGTCTGATTATTCAACTAAATATTGACGTTGTTTTGACAATTATTTAGTTTTAATTCTACGATTTGCACGTAAACTTTTTTCATAAATTGCTCATTTTCCTTATAATTATATCACAATCAATTTTGGTATATTTTACCATTTTTACGCTTTCACTTTAAAATCAAACTGTTTTATTTATTACTTATACAACATAAAAAAGAAGCAAACACCATTTTGTCTGCTTCTTTTAAAATTAATATCCCTACGTTATTAATAACTTAAAGACTAAATATTAATTATTTAGCGCGGTTTGAAGTACCGAACTCTTTAATTTTACCTTTAACTGTTTCTTTGATAGCTTCACGAGCAGGTCCTAAGTATTTACGAGGATCGTAAACTTCTTTGTCGTTATTTAAAACGTCACGAACTGCTTTTGCTGAAGCGATTTGGTTTTCAGTGTTTACGTTAATTTTAGCTGTACCAAATGGAATTGCTTTTTGGATATCTTTAGTTGGGATACCAGTACCACCGTGCAATACTAATGGTAAACCAGTAGATAAACCGATTTCTTCCATTTCTTTAAATCCTAATTTTGGTTCACCTTTGTATGGACCATGAACTGAACCTAATGCTGGCGCTAATGCATCGATACCAGTTTTTTCAACTAGTTCTTGACATTCTTTAGGATCAGCATAAATGATGCCATCTGCTACAACATCATCTTCTTGTCCGCCAACAGTACCTAATTCAGCTTCTACAGAAACACCTTTTTCATGAGCGTATTCAACAACTTTTTTAGTTGTTGCAACGTTTTCTTCGAATGGGCTGTGTGATGCATCGATCATTACTGATGTGAAACCAGCATCGATAGCTTCTTTACATTTTTCAAAGCTTGAACCATGGTCTAAATGGATTGCTACAGGAATAGTGATGTTTAAGTCATGCATTAACCCTTCAACCATTTTAACAATTGTGTAGAAACCGCTCATGTAACGAGCAGCACCTTCAGAAACACCTAAAATTACAGGTGCATTTTCTTCTTGTGACGCTTCTAAAATTGCTTGAGTGAATTCTAGGTTATTAATATTGTATTGACCTACCGCATAACCATTTTCTTTTGCATCAATTAACATTTCTTTCATTGAAACTAAAGGCATGAAAGTTCCTCCTTGAGTGCTTACGCACGTATTTTTCAAAGTAATTATATCAAAAAAATAGCGTCAATGCATTGAAATACTGCAGATTAAATGTGTATTTTTTGAAAAATGCGATAGTTATACTAAATGCAAACGTATACATTTTTATACAATTTAAGTCGTTGCATAATATGTAGTCATTAATTACAATATTTTATAAGTAGATTGGAGGATAAAGATGTCAAAAATCTTAAACACACAACTGATAGGTATCTTTAATAGATTAGAAAAACAATCTTTAGAAATTCAAATGGCCGCGCAATGTTTAATTCAAGCAATTGGTGGCGAAGGTTATGTTTATGTAAAAGGTTACGATGATTTACAGTTTTTCGAAAGTTTCATTCTACATAGTGATGAGCGTTTAAAATCTAGCCGAAAGCTTGACGCTATTAAAGACTTTAACGAAATTGACTCAACTGATCGTGTATTATTATTCGCACCATTTTATAATGAGCAAGTTGCATTAGATATTCAAAAACTCATCGACTTAGATATCGATGTAGTCTTAATAAGCAACAAACCTAAAACAGATGATTTCCCTGATCATCTCGTGCATTTTATCGATTTATCTACACCAAGACCTATAGTCTATACTGAAGATTACGATAAGATTGTCCAGCCACATGCGATGGCATTGAATTATGTATACTATGACATTTATACACAAATGATTGAAATGACAAGAGACTTAGAATTATAAAAGTCACAATTGTTATTTAATACCTTGTCACTAACATAATATTAAAATTATGCGAAAAACCGGTACTTTCAATGTTTAACAATGAAAGTACCGGTTTTATTAGCAAATTTATTTATTTTGTTGATATTTTAATGAAGCTTCAATAAATGATTTAAAAATCGGGTGCGGACGATTTGGTCTAGATAAGAATTCTGGGTGGAATTGACAAGCAATAAAGAAATCATTTGTCGGAATCTCTACCATTTCCACTAAACGTCCATCTGGACTTGTACCAGAAATCACCATACCATTCGCTTCTAATTGTTCTCTATAGTCATTATTAAATTCATAACGATGACGATGTCTTTCTTCAATTTCCGCTTTACCATAAACATCTTGTGCCAATGTGCCTTCTTTAATTGAACATGGATATAAGCCTAAGCGTAATGTACCACCTAAATCTTCGATATCTTTTTGTTCTGGTAATAAATCTATAATTGGGTATGATGTTGCAGGGTCTAATTCAGCTGAATGTGCGCCTTCAAGGCCTAATACGTTTCTTGAAAATTCAACTGTTGCAAGTTGCATACCTAAACAAATACCAAAGAATGGTACATTGTTTTCTCTAGCATACTTAATTGCACTAATTTTACCTTCACTTGCACGGAAACCAAATCCACCTGGTACTAAAATACCGTCGACATCTGCAAGGTATTCGGCCGCATTTTCATCTGTAACTTCACTTGAATCAATCCATCTAATATCAATATCTTTAGCGAAAGGATATCCGGCATGTTTTAATGATTCAACTACAGATAAGTATGCATCTTGTAAGCTAACATACTTACCAACTAAACCAATTGTAATTTTACCATCTAAATTATTAACGATATCTAACAACTGTTTCCATTCATCAAGCTGTGTTTCATATTTCGCGTTTAATTGTAAACGTTTAATAACGATATCATCCATATTTTGTTGGCTTAATTGTAACGGAATTTCGTATAAAGAGTCTGCATCACGACATTCAATAACACTTTCTTTATTAATGTCACAGAATAATGCAATTTTATCTTTTAAATCTTGTGTCATTTCATATTCAGTTCTTACAACGATTAAGTCTGGTTGAATACCTAAGCCTCGTAATTCTTTAACACTATGTTGCGTTGGCTTCGTTTTCATTTCTCCAGCAGCTTTAATATAAGGTAATAGTGTACAGTGAACATACATAACGTTTTCTCTACCTAAATCACTGCGAATTTGGCGAATCGCTTCAATAAACGGTAATGACTCAATATCACCTGTTGTACCGCCAATTTCAGTGATAACAACGTCTGCATTCGTACTTTCCCCTGCAAGTAATAAACGTTCTTTAATTTCATTTGTAATATGCGGAATAACTTGAACTGTTCCGCCTAAGTAATCACCACGACGTTCTTTTTTCAATACGTGTGAATACACTTTACCGGCTGTTACATTTGAAAACTTGTTTAAATTAATATCAATAAATCTTTCGTAATGTCCTAAGTCTAGGTCAGTTTCTGCACCATCATCCGTTACGAATACTTCACCATGTTGATAAGGACTCATTGTACCTGGGTCAACATTTAAGTATGGATCGAATTTTTGAATTGTTACATTTAGACCTCTATCTTTTAATAATCTACCTAGAGAAGATGCTGTAATACCCTTCCCTAATGATGAAACTACGCCACCTGTTACAAAAATAAATTTTGTCATGTCTTGACCTCCTAATTATTAAAGGGAATGCTTCCTCATCAATTGTAAAAATTACGTAAAACATAACATTTGAGTAAGCTCATTCAAGTTGTTTATTTGTCGAATTCGACAAAATTAAATTCTGTTTGCTTACCGTTTCCATACTGCTATGTCACTATGTATATCATTTACAACTTTGATTATTGCGTTATCATTTCTTGATTTACTCAATTAAATAAAAAAACGCTCCCTCTCACAAATTTTGTAAGGGGAGCGTATAAATTTTATACACGTGTCCTATTTAAAGGAGCCCGAATAAAATTTTATCATCTTTCAACTAAAAGTCAAACAAAAAATTATGCTTTGAAGTCTTCTTCGTCTTCAAAATCTTCTTCGTCTTCATCTAGTTCATCTTCATCTTCTTCAATGACTATATCCGAATGATTGATTTCTTCTTCAACTTGCTCATCTTCAGGATCATTTAATTCTTCTTGATCATCAGTTTGAGCTGGAATATCGTCATCATCATCCATTTCATCTTCACCCAATAATTTTAAGTTTTGATCTTCTTCATCATCGGCGTCTAAAATATCAAATTTTTGAATTGTTGGTGCAATTTTCTCTTCGATATCATCTACTGAGTACCAGTCACGTAATCCCCATAAGTTTTCACCAACATTTAAAAAACGTCCATCTGTATTTAAATCTGTGTAAAATTGTACAACACGAGTTTCAATTTCCTCATACTCATAATCACCTAATGCTCTAAATTCATCGATGATATCATATAAGTTCATTGTTTCACCTTTATCATTCAATAATGTATAAGCCATATCAATAAATGATTTTTCATCAACCATTTGTTTTGTATAATCTTGAATTTTCATTGCCCAATACTTCCTTTCGAAGGATATAATCTAAATTTATACGTCTGAATTCATTTATATATAGTAACAAAACTAAATTATAAATGACAATATCATATTTCGCAATCACTGTTAGTAATTTAAATATTTTTCGAAAACGACATAATCATCAGTTTGTTCGATTTCAACGAAATTACTATTTAGACATAATGGTTTAAAATCATTATTCTCTCCAAACAGAATCATCGTAATCACATTAAGGTTGTCATAGTTTTTTCTTAAGTAAGTAGGCAATTGTCGAAGTGCACTTGAACCAATACCATTAAAGCGATATGATTTATCCACTTCAATAGCAGCAATGTTCATGCGTTCACCAATCTGCTCCAATGCGATAAAGCCAACCTTTTGGCCATCAATCATTAAATTAATGATATGTACATTGGTCACTTCTGAACGACTTTCTTCTTCAAGCTTTAATGACGAAACATGTTTTGAATCTAAGTCCAAGTAATATAATCGTTCTTTGCCAATTGGCCCTTCTTCTTTAGTCGCTGTATGCATGAATCCAGCACGTTCGTATAGGTTCCAAGCATTGTCATTTTCCGCATCTACTACTAGATATAGATGATTAAAATCAGGAAATACACCTTGAACATATTGCGGCAATGACATCATTATTTTCGTGCCATATCCAAAACCTTGATATTTTTCATTAATCGATAATGAACGAATATAAACGACATTTTCAGGTGTATCATAACCTTCATGCTGATAGTAACGATGTAATACAAAAAAGCCCACCACTTCATTTTTGTCGTTTATTGCTACGTTAGCAATCCTATCAGCATCATTAATTGCATCATCAATAACTTCTTTAGGTAAAGATGAATATATTTGTTGTCTTTCATTCAAGTCAAAATCATTAATTGCTGAACGATATTGTTCATCAAATGCTTTTAAAGTGATACCTTCAAAACAAAGTTCTTTAGCCATATATTTAACCCCTATCTTTTTATATATGAAGCATGAATCCCCATATTATTTTACTACGATACCATTATTTACTCTAAGTTAAATAAATTACTTATTTATATTTTTTAAGTTTTAAAATTAATGTGCTATTCCTCATTACTTATCATTTTAATCAGAAACTTACAAATACACTGCGTACGAACTACTTTTAATATTACGTCACTAATTAAAAATCCTATACAACTTCAAAATTCCTAGAAAATAATATATATAACTTAACGTCCACGTTTGTAATACATTAATTGCGATACGCTTACAATGTTGAAATACAATGGCATCAAATTTGTTAATAATTACTATTATTACTTGTTTTTTAGTCATTTTACTATACTATTATTTAAGGATAGACATTAATAATGAGGTGGGAATCTTATGAAAGTTGGCATTGACGCGGGCGGTACACTAATTAAAATCGTTCAAGAGCAAGATAACCAACGTACTTTTAAAACTGAATTAACTAAAAATATTGATCAAGTTGTGGAATGGTTAAACCAACAGCAAATTGAAAAATTATGCTTAACTGGAGGTAATGCAGGTGTTATTGCTGAAAACATCAACATTCCTGCACAAATTTTTGTAGAGTTTGATGCTGCATCTCAAGGACTAGGTATTTTGTTAAAAGAGCAAGGCCATGACTTAGCAGATTATATTTTTGCAAATGTTGGTACCGGTACGTCACTACATTATTTCGACGGCCAATCACAACGTCGTGTAGGCGGTATTGGTACAGGTGGTGGCATGATTCAAGGACTCGGTTATTTACTAAGTCAAATCACTGATTATAAACAGTTAACTGACATGGCACAACACGGAGATCGTAACACTATCGATTTAAAGGTTAGACATATTTATAAAGATACCGAACCACCCATTCCCGGTGATTTAACAGCAGCTAATTTTGGTCATGTACTACATCATTTAGATGCTGATTTTACACCTAGCAATAAATTAGCAGCCGTTATTGGTGTCGTTGGCGAAGTTGTTACGACAATGGCCATTACTGTTGCACGTGAATTTAAAACTGAAAATATCGTTTATATCGGTTCTTCATTTCATAATAATGCTTTATTACGCAAAGTTGTGGAAGATTATACTGTGTTACGCGGTTGCAAACCGTACTATGTTGAAAACGGCGCATTTTCAGGTGCTATTGGTGCATTATATTTAGGAAAATAGAAAAAGACCATTTATATGAGCGTTGTTTTAAATAAGCGCTATATAAATGGCCTTTTATTTTATGGTCTACGTGTTTTGAATACGTATTGTTCCATTTATTATCACTTAATTACTTACAACTCAATTCAATTAAAATGTAAGTTCATTAGACAATTTTTGCGCTGAAACAATTGTACCAACCACGCCAGTTTTTAAATCTATCGCAACGGCTTTATGATCATCTCTAAGTTCATCTAGCCATTCTCCGAAAACAGAACCTTCAATCGTAATTAAATCACACTCTTCAAAATCTTCATCTCGAACTTTTAACGCTCTGTTTTTAATACTCCATACAGGCATAATATGCGGCTTTTTTTCGTCGCTATCATTTTCACTAATGAGAATAAACTGCTTACTACCTTTTTTAGTTAAGCCGTATACTTCATCATATTTCGCTACATCTTGGACAAATTCTTTGATTCTAATTTTATCTAATTCCGTCATCACTTCTTGTGTAACAGCTACAACGTTTAGAAGATGCCCTTCTTCTTCCATTGTTTGATTCATAATAATATGGTCTTGTTCATCAAACAATTCATCTAATTCATAAGTAGCAAAACGATCAACGTCCATTTTTACAACTTTATCAAATGGAATATCACGACTTGTTAAAAATGATACGGCCACACTTTCTTCTGTCCAAACGCCTACATACGCTTCACTTTTATAATTTAGGCGTACTAGTTTTTTATTTTTAGAGGCGAAATAAATACATTCATTTATTAATATATCTCTAAAGAATAGATATGCTTTATAAGACATGCTTGACCCTCACTTTTTAAAATATGTCATACATAAAATAGTAAATGACTCCAACAAGATAGTCAATTAGACATATTATGAATTCAATTTAATGTCATGTTTTTCATTTTAAAAATTCAATAGCATTAAATTTTACGTATACACAAATTCGGTCTATAACACGAAACATATCTAGTTACTAAAAATTTCAAAACGATAACCTTTAATATACCTTTATCAACAAAATGGCAACTCTTATAACATAGTGAAATAACAGTCGCCATTTAATATTAGTATTACAAAGTATTGCCATATCATAAATTTAATTACTGTTGACTAGAATCGAAAAAACTTGTTACAAGCGCATATTCAGTCAACTACTGGCAACATAACATCGTAGCGCCTTATGTTCCGAACTCTAATAGTGTTCAAGTTCAGCTAAAAATGCGCGTTCATTCTCCAGTACTGTTTCTTTTGAATCTCCATGCCAAATACAGCCAAACCTTGATTTAACTTTATCTTCACCGTACCAATCACCATCATAATAAGATAACGGGTATAAACTACCTTCTTTGACATATTTCAAAATCGTATTGAAGAAATGTGTGTTATCACCTTTTGAATGATAACTATAAAACTTTTGATATCCTGAATTCAATTCATTAGCAAGTAATAACATGCTAGTTGAACCATTTTGTCTAAAGTTTAAATCAATCGCATAAACGTTATCATCCTCATCGACAAGTAAGTCAAAACCAGCCACACCAAAGAATCCTTGATTCACACCGTTTTCCATAATTTGTCTACCTGCTTCTATAACGTGCTCTGGTACATTAGTAGTATTTTCATTTCCGTTATAAAATCCGTACTTATCCGTTAATTGCGTTGCCGCACCAAGATATTGAATACCTAGCGATTCCGAGTATGCAAACTGAACGCAATAATTCGCTTTTTCTTCAATCTTCTGTTCGATAATAAGCGAATTCGTTTCAGCAGTTGCCTCTTTAATACGCGTTATCGCTTTTTGTAAATCTGCATCATGATAACAAATCATAACACCATAGCCACCTGCTGTCGGAAGATCATCTCCCGGCTTAATTACAAACGGGAATTCCCAATTCTTAATCTCGTTTTCGAATTGCTCAATTTTTACAACTTTTCTTTTTGGTAAAAACTTCCCATTTGTCCATTCAGGTATTCTTGCTTTATTATTTAAAGCAACAAATAACGTTTTATCTAATGCATAATATTGCTGATTCAAGATTGTTTCATCATGAATATATTGAAAATAAATCTTTTTATTTTCCTTATGTGCCAATTGTTTGATCAAGTTTTCGTAAGATTGCTGATTGTTAAATGTATAAGTTGAGTTCGGTACATCCTTACCAATAACTTGAAATAACTTATGCAATTTGTCTGTCGCACTAGCTTCGTGAACAATAACAGGTAATTGATTTGCTATTAATAACTCCCTACCAGTTAAAAAATTAGATTGATGTTCGTCCGGTTTCAACCATGGATTCGATATATACGAAGGTCTTGACGTATAGACAACATCTTTGTCATATAAATCACTTAACGTTAAGTTCGGCTCATTACCATTATTTGTCATTACTTCCCATTCCCTTTCAAATGCGCATGCTCTTCAATAATGTCTTGATAAACGTCTTGATTTGTAATTAACTCTAACCCCATCAACGCCATTATTTTAGCACCTTTAATTAATGCTTCATCACCATGTACACTCGCAGCTGCTTCTCTAAATCTATGTGTATGCCCTACTAAATTACGTGATCCAATTTTAATATGAGGATGTATTGTTGGCACAACATGACTTACGTTCCCTGTATCCGTAGAGCCATAACCAAAATCATCATCAATAACTGCTTCACCAACTTCTTCAGCATATTTAGCAAATAAATCATCTAATTTCGGCGTTTTAATGAATTCATTCACACCGTTTTGAATTGGACCAAATTCATAATCACAACCAGTCTGTATCGCAGCTCCACGTGCGATTTGATTTACTTTTTCTGTTAATATATCCAATTCTTTACGCGTCATTGCTCTAGTATAAAAACGAGCATGTGTATAGTCTGGAATAATATTAGCTGCTTTCCCGCCATCTAAAATCACACCATGCACACGTTGACCTTTTTTAATATGTTGTCGTAGTTGTGCTACACCATTAAAATAACTAATCATAGCGTCTAATGCATTTAACGCTTCATCTGCATTTTCAGAGGCATGAGCACTTTTTCCGTAAAATTTAACATCTAAAACATCCACTGCCAAAGTATCAATCGTTTTATAAGTTTCATTTCCCGGATGAATCATTAAGGCAATGTCTATTTGATCAATCACACCAGCCTTGACATAAGAAGCTTTAGCGCTACCATTTTCCCCACCTTCTTCAGCTGGACATCCGAGAACGACTACTTTACCCCCAATTTGGTCAATCACTTGCTTCAAACCAATTGCACCAAGCACACTTGCAGTTCCAATGATATTATGACCACAAGCATGACCCAATCCTGGCAATGCATCGTATTCTGCTAAAAAACCTATAGCTGGCCCGTCAAGACCCGAATCATATGTCGCTATAAACCCAGTTGCATGCCCAGCAATCTCGGTTTCAATTTCAAAATCATGTTCTTTCAAACGATCTATTAAAGTTCGAGACGCAAATATTTCTTCATTACCAAGTTCAGGACGTTCATGAATTCTATGACTAATTTCGATATAACTATATTTATTTGTTTCTATATAATCGAGAATTTGTTGTTTTTCACTCATTTTTTACTATCTCCCTTTTACCCTACACTCATTTTAATCATCCACAATATTTTGTTCTTTCAAAATGAATTATTACTTATTCTATCGGTTTTATCTCATGATGTCATCTAGTTTTTCTTTATTTACAAAATTTTCTAATAACTAAAAGCCTTTCATAAATTTATAAAACAGTTTCAAATTGTAAAACATAAGCCCTATTGTTACAATTTAAGTATTGTTAGAAACGCAACTTGCAACAAATTTAAGTTTAATAATGTAATGAATCATTCGCGTTTTATAGTTTTGAGTAGTTAATAGGAGGAAATTTAAAATGACAAAAATGAATGTTGAAAGTTTCAATTTAGATCATACTAAAGTGGTTGCCCCATTTATTAGATTAGCGGGAACGATGGAAGGATTAAACGGAGATGTCATTCACAAATATGACATTCGTTTCAAACAACCAAACAAAGAACATATGGATATGCCTGGATTGCATTCATTAGAACATTTAATGGCTGAAAATATTAGAAATCATAGTGACAAAGTCGTTGATTTAAGTCCTATGGGTTGCCAAACTGGTTTCTATGTATCATTTATTAATCATGATAATTATGATGATGTATTAAATATTGTTGAAGCAACTTTAAATGATGTGCTAAATGCTACTGAAGTGCCTGCTTGTAATGAAGTACAATGTGGCTGGGCAGCAAGTCATTCATTAGAAGGTGCTAAAACTATCGCTCAAGCATTTCTAGACAAACGAAACGAATGGCATGATGTTTTCGGTACAGGAAAATAAATCTTAGTCAATCAAGTTAATCAGAAAAGCAGTCGAACAATGATGTTACAATCGCCATTGTCCAACTGCTTTTTATTATGCTTCAAAATCAAAAAATCGAACAAATGAAAAAGTAAAATCTTTAACATTTGTCCGATTTATTTAAGAACCACTATAATTTCTTAATTAGTCCCATTAACACGAACTGCATAGGTAACCTTAAATATAGTTGCCATGTTGGCAATTGTTTATCTCCTAAAGGTAACTTTTTAACTGCCATATAGATATTAGCTGGGAATACAGCTAACAAGAATAGATTGATTGTATTTTTCAAGCATTGTGATGGTCTTTTAATTAAAAGCGCAAGTCCAAATAATATCTCAAAGATTCCTGTAACAAGAACCGCTGTTTTTCGAAGCGGCAAACATTTCGGTATGATATTTCTAAATTGTCGTTCTCGTGTAAAATGCAATACACCTATTACACTAAAACCTATTCCTAATAAATATCTTAGTATGTTCAATCAGCTTCAACTCCTACTCTGTAATGATTTTATGAATTAATGTAGGCGATACAACATGATCAGCAATTGTTATGCTTGAATCTAATTTTTCAACAACATCGTCTACATCTTGGCGATTACTGTGAATCGTTAATAATGATTCTCCTTCTTCTACTTTATCCCCAATTTTTTTATTTAAAACAATACCAACCGCTAAATCAATATCATCCTCTTTTGTTAAACGTCCCGCTCCTAACATCATCGAAGCGACACCTATATCGTTAGAGACTAACTCAGTCACATAACCTGATTTTTTAGCTTTATATTCGATTTGATATTGAGCTTGTGGCAAACGCTCTGGATGGTCAATAACTGTTTCGTCGCCACCTTGGTTTTTAATAAATGTTTTGAATTTTTCTAATGCTGCACCTGAATCAATTGCCTCAATTAGCAATGCTCTCGCTTCTTCAAGCGTTTCAGCTTTGTTTGCAAGTACAACCATTTGAGAACCTAATGTTAATACAAGTTCTGTTAAATCTTTCGGACCTTGTCCTTTCAACGTATCTATTGCTTCTTGTAACTCAAGCGCATTGCCAATCGCACGACCAAGTGGCTGATTCATATCAGAAATAATCGCCATCGTATTACGTCCCACATTATTACCAATACGTACCATTGCGTGCGCTAATGCTTCAGCATCTTCTAATGTTTTCATAAATGCACCGCTACCAGTTTTTACATCTAATACAATTGCATCTGCACCAGCAGCAATCTTTTTACTCATAATTGAAGAGGCAATTAATGGTATTGAATTGACAGTACCAGTAACATCCCTTAAGGCATATAATTTTTTATCTGCAGGAGTTAAATTTCCTGATTGTCCTACAACTGCCACTTTATTTTCATTAACCAATTTCACAAATGTTGCTTCATCTATTTCAACATGAAAACCATCAATTGCTTCTAATTTATCAATCGTACCACCTGTATGACCTAATCCACGCCCACTCATTTTTGCAACAGGAACATCTACAGCTGCTACTAATGGTGCTAAAACCAATGTAGTTGTATCTCCTACACCACCTGTTGAGTGCTTATCTACTTTGACACCTTTAATATCACTCAAATCTATCATATCACCAGAATTAACCATAGCCATCGTTAATGCTGCACGCTCATCATCATTCATATCTTGGAAATAAATCGCCATTGCTAAACTTGATGCTTGGTAATCAGGAATATCCCCTTTAACATAGCCGTCAATAAAGAAATTAATTTCTTCCGTTGTTAGTGTATGACCGTCACGCTTTTTCTCAATAATGTCTATCATTCTCATTTTTATCATCCTTTTCTTAAAAAGCTTAGGACAAAGCATTTGCGCTTTCTCTAGTCCATTTTTAAAAGCACAAGCGAAAATTATTATAGCAAGCTATCGATTTCATTTTTAATATCACAATTTCAATGCGATGTTATTATTCTTAAATAGATTGGTTATAACGTCAAAGTCCCTATTAAATTATCCTAGAATCATCATGGCATTTATGATGTCTTAAAGCTGATATCGACATACTTATATATGGTTACGATGTCCCATGCTTACATGTTTTTTATAAAATTAGTAATCTGAATCTGCTTCTAAACCTTGCATAATTTGAACGCCTGCGCTCGCACCAATACGTGTCGCACCTGCT
>NZ_JBSZQY010000019.1:0-36382 GCF_054165785.1 Staphylococcus sp. SA22
AGAAGGAAATTACTTAGCAAACAATTTTGTACATTCTTATACAATCATTTATGTACATTTTTATATTGACATTTACAATTAATTATATAAAATTTGCCATTTTGACCATTTTTAAGCTAGTAATTAAGATATAGGCATAGGAGGTGAATCACACACTACATGCTAAATAAAATCGTAATTGTCGGGAGACTGACGAAAGACGCACAAATATTTGAAAAGGAGGATAGAAAAATTGCAACGTTTTGTGTTGCAACGCACCGAAATTATAAAGATGAAAATGGAGAAATCGTCTGTGATTACTTATTCTGTAAAGCATTTGGCAAGTTAGCTTCTAATATAGAAAAATATACTAATCAAGGTACATTGGTTGGTATAACTGGTCAAATGAGATCAAGAAAGTATGATAAAGACGGACAAACACACTTTGTCACTGAATTATATGTTGAAACAATAAAATTTATGTCCCCTAAATCCCAAAATAATGAAATTCTCTCAGATAGTATTTTAGATATTGACTCTCAAAATATAGATAATCATGACTTATTAGAAATTTAAATCCAATTATCCTAAACATCCTTAATATACATTTAATCCATCCTAAATTTTTTATAGATCTAATTAACTTGAAATATACTCACTTAAAAACGACTTACATGACTAGTACTGTTGTGTAGGTCGTCTTTTTGTGTAGTTTTTCTAATAGAAAATAGACATAGATTGCAAAACGATTACATAAAAAATTGCAAATGAAAAACATTTTTACTGTCATGACAATTCTCGATAGAATCATATCTGAAATTATGGGGGATTTCGTTGTAATCACTGTGTAAAAAACAAGGCTATTTTTTTATTTTGTTGTAACCTGCACGGATTTTACAGATGTTACAGTAGTCTCTGTAAAACTTTTAGAGAAACAAATTACTTGTAGGAGGATTTTAAGATTATGAAGAAAACATTACTCGCATCATCATTAGCAGTAGGTTTAGGAATCGTAGCAGGAAATGCAGGTCACGAAGCCCATGCAAGTGAAGCGGACTTAAATAAAGCATCTTTAGCGCAAATGGCGCAATCAAATGATCAAACATTAAATCAAAAACCAATTGAAGCTGGCGCTTATAATTATACATTTGACTATGAAGGGTTTACTTATCACTTTGAATCAGATGGTACACACTTTGCTTGGAATTACCATGCAACAGGTGCTAATGGAGCAGACATGAGTGCACAAGCACCTGCAACTAATAATGTTGCACCATCAGCTGGTCAAGCTAATCAAGTACAATCACAAGAAGTTGAAGCACCACAAAATGCTCAAACTCAACAACCACAAGCATCAACATCAAACAATTCACAAGTTACTGCAACACCAACTGAATCAAAAGCATCAGAAGGTTCATCAGTAATTGTGAATGATCATCTAAAACAAATTGCTCAACGTGAATCAGGTGGCAATATTCATGCTGTAAATCCAACATCAGGTGCAGCTGGTAAGTATCAATTCTTACAATCAACTTGGGATTCAGTAGCACCTGCTAAATATAAAGGTGTATCACCAGCAAATGCTCCTGAAAGTGTTCAAGATGCCGCAGCAGTAAAATTATATAACACTGGTGGCGCTGGACATTGGGTTACTGCATAAGCCATTTATGCATAGCTAACCAATAGTTATATAAGTAACTTTTAGATTGGAATATATCGGGGAATTCTCGATATGTTCCGGTCTTTTTTATTTCGCAAATATATATGTCATTATAGAATTATTATTTAAAGATAATAATACAACTGAGCAACAATAATTGAAAATGTTGAAACCGTTTGCTAAGATTAATTTGCAATTGAATACTAAGGAACTACTAGGGGAGCCTAATGATATGGCTGAGATGAACTGTTCAGACCCTTATGACCTGATTTGGTTAGTACCAACGTAGGAAAGTAGTTATTGAAGTGATGGGGCTAGTATAGCAACATTGCCATCAAACTACTTTCATGTTGGAAGTAGTTTTTTTATTTAGGGAGGATTTTTACAATGGAATTTTCACAAAAATTGTACCAAGCTGCAAAGCCAATCATTAATGATATTTATGAGGATGACTTTATTCAAAAAATGCTATTAGGCAATATACAAGCTGATGCATTACGTCACTATTTACAAGCTGATGCAGCTTATTTAAAAGAATTCACAAACTTATATGCTTTGTTAATTCCAAAAATGAATAGCATGAATGACGTAAAATTTTTAGTAGAGCAAATAGAATTTATGGTTGAAGGTGAAGTACTTGCGCATGATATTTTAGCGCAAATTGTTGGTGAATCATACGAAGAAATCATTAAAACAAAAGTTTGGCCTCCAAGTGGCGACCATTACATAAAACATATGTATTTCCAAGCGCATAGTCGTGAAAATGCTATTTATACAATTGCTGCAATGGCACCTTGTCCATACATTTATGCAGAATTAGCTAAGCGCTCTCAAAGTGATCATAAGCTTAATAGAGAAAAAGATACGGCAAAATGGTTTGATTTTTATAGTACTGAAATGGATGACATAATTAACGTATTTGAGGCATTAATGAATAAATTAGCCGAATCAATGTCTGACAAGGAATTGGAACAAGTGAAACAAGTATTTTTAGAAAGTTGCATACATGAGCGTCGATTTTTCAATATGGCTATGACACTAGAACAATGGGAATTTGGAGGAAAAGTAAATGATTAAACCTAAAATAGCATTAACCATTGCAGGTACTGATCCAACAGGTGGTGCCGGCGTAATGGCTGATTTAAAATCATTTCATTCATGTGGTGTATATGGTATGGGCGTCGTTACAAGTATTGTTGCTCAAAATACATTGGGCGTACAACATATTCATAATTTAAATCATCAATGGGTAGATGAACAACTTGATAGTATCTTCAACGATACCTTACCGCATGCTATTAAAACGGGGATGATTGCTACAGCAGATATTATGGAAACGATTCGTCATTATTTAATGCAACATGAATCTATTCCGTATGTAATTGATCCTGTTATGTTGGCGAAAAGCGGTGATTCATTAATGGATAATGACACAAAGCAAAACTTGCAGCATACGTTATTGCCATTAGCTGATGTAGTAACACCGAATTTACCAGAAGCTGAAGAAATAACGGGACTAACCATTGATAGTGAAGAAAAAATTATGCAGGCTGGCCGCATCTTTATTAATGAGATTGGTAGTAAAGGTGTCATCATTAAAGGCGGCCATTCAAATGATACTGATATAGCAAAAGATTATTTATTTACTAAAGAAGATGTTCAAACATTTGAAAATGAACGATTTAAAACAAAACATACGCATGGAACAGGGTGTACATTTTCAGCAGTTATAACGGCAGAACTTGCAAAAGGTAGACCATTATTTGAGGCTGTATACAAGGCTAAAAAGTTTATTTCAATGAGTATACAATATACGCCTGAAATCGGCCGTGGTAGAGGTCCGGTGAATCATTTTGCATATTTAAAGAAAGAGGGATTAGACGATGAATTATCTAAATAAAATACGTATTGAAAACCCATTAACAATTTGTTATACAAACGATGTAGTTAAAAATTTTACAGCGAATGGTTTATTAAGTATTGGTGCGAGCCCTGCAATGAGTGAAGCTCCCGAAGAAGCTGAAGAATTTTACAAAGTTGCACAAGCGCTATTAATCAATATCGGTACTTTAACAGCACAAAATGAACAAGATATTATTGCGATTGCTCAAACGGCAAATGAGGCAGGCTTACCTATTGTATTTGACCCTGTAGCTGTTGGTGCTTCTACATATCGAAAGCAATTTTGTAAATTATTATTGAAATCAGCGAAAGTATCAGTAATTAAAGGCAATGCATCTGAAATATTAGCGTTGATTGATGATACAGCAACTATGAAAGGTACAGATAGTGATGCTAATCTTGATGCGGTTGCAATAGCGAAAAAGGCTTACGCAATATATAAAACTGCAATAGTAATCACAGGTAAAGAGGACGTTATTGTTCAAGGTGATAAAGCAATCGTATTAGCTAATGGATCTCCATTATTAGCACGAGTAACTGGAGCCGGTTGTTTATTAGGAGGCGTTATTGCTGGATTTTTATTTAGAGAAACAGAACCAGACATAGAAGCGTTAATTGAAGCGGTAAGCGTATTTAATATTGCTGCTGAGGTAGCTGCTGAAAATGAAAATTGTGGTGGTCCTGGTACGTTTTCACCATTGTTGCTTGATACGTTATATCATTTAAATGAAACAACCTATCAACAACGGATTCGCATTCAAGAGGTGGAATAATATGTTTAACCAATCGTATCTAAATGTGTATTTTATTTGTGGGACCTCCGATGTTCCGAGTCATCGAACTATTCATGAAGTATTAGAAGCAGCATTAAAGGCAGGGATTACACTTTTCCAATTTCGAGAAAAGGGTGAATCAGCTTTAAAAGGAAAAGATAAACTTGTATTAGCTAAAGAATTACAGCATCTCTGTCATCAATATGATGTGCCTTTTATCGTTAATGATGATGTATCCTTAGCAAAAGAAATTAACGCGGATGGTATACATGTCGGTCAAGATGATGCGAAAGTCAAAGAGATAGCACAATATTTCACTGATAAAATTATTGGACTAAGTATTAGTGATTTAGATGAGTATGCAAAATCTGATTTAACTCATGTTGATTATATAGGTGTTGGACCAATCTATCCTACGCCGTCGAAACATGACGCGCATACACCAGTAGGTCCAGAAATGATTGCAACATTTAAAGAAATGAATCCGCAACTACCGATTGTAGCTATTGGCGGTATAAATACTAGTAACGTGGCGCCGATTGTAGAAGCAGGTGCCAATGGAATTTCAGTCATTTCAGCCATTTCTAAAAGTGAAAATATTGAAAAGACTGTTAATCGATTCAAAGATTTTTTTAATAATTAGTTAAATTTTTCCACTTATTGTTTCATACGTACTCATTAATGTGATAGAATAAATCCTATGTGAATATAATGATAGAGGTGGAAAAATGAAGAAAAAAGCGTTACTACCATTATTTTTAGGTATTATGGTCTTTTTGGCTGGTTGTGACTATTCTAAACCTGAAAAACGTAGTGGGTTTTTCTACAATACATTCGTAGATCCAATGAAAAATGTATTGGATTGGTTGGGAAATAACTTATTAAACGACAATTATGGTTTAGCTATTATTATCCTTGTATTGGTAATTCGTATTATTTTATTACCATTCATGTTGTCAAACTATAAAAATAGTCATATGATGCGTCAAAAAATGAAAGTTGCAAAGCCAGAAGTTGAAAAAATTCAAGAAAAAGTGAAACGTGCGCGTACACAAGAAGAAAAAATGGCTGCAAACCAAGAATTAATGCAAGTATATAAAAAGTATGACATGAACCCGATTAAGAGTATGTTGGGTTGTTTACCAATGCTAATCCAATTGCCAATCATCATGGGATTATACTTTGTACTTAAAGACCAACTTGTAGATGGTTTGTTTAAATATCCACACTTCTTATGGTTCGATTTAGGACGTCCTGATATTTGGATTACAATTATTGCCGGAGTTTTATACTTTATCCAAGCATATGTATCAAGCAAAACGATGCCAGACGAACAACGTCAAATGGGTTACATGATGATGGTCATTTCACCAATTATGATTATCTGGATTTCATTAAGCTCAGCATCAGCACTTGGTTTGTACTGGTCAGTCAGTGCGGCGTTCCTTGTAGTTCAAACACACTTTGCGAACATTTATTATGAAAAAGTCGCTAAAAAAGAAGTACAACCTTTCATAGAAGCGTATGAAAGAGAGCACAACGGCGGCAGCAATAAAAAAGGCAAAAACACACAAGTAGTGTCTAAAAAGAAAAAGAAATAACCTTAGCAAGTCCAAATAATGTGCCCCCTAAAAGTTGAAGATAATTTTAACTTTATAGGGCGCACATTATTTTTCGCTTCAATAGCGAAACTTAGTGTCACATTATACAATATGTTATAAATAGAAACAGCAGTAAGATGATTTCAAATGTGAAAGTCATCCTACTGCTGTTTTTATTTGAAATAATATTAACGAGATTTCAGTATGTAAAAAGTGGTTAACAACAGAGTTGCCATTCTTCATTGCAATGTCATCTTGACACAATGATTCATCAGTGTAGCAGTATATGTCGCAACATTTCCACAGCAATTCACTAATACATGTAACAGTGTGAAATAATAACGTCACAACGGCGTAATACACATTGCAACGTCCCAACAACACATCATAGAATCGTAACGGCATGGCATCAACACTAAACCGGTCTATAACACCATAACACCGCAACGCCACATCATAGCACTACATCAAGTCGCGTCATAGTACCAGCACATCAAAGTAACATGGCATCAACACTAAACCGGGCTATAACACCATAACACCGCAACGCCGCATCATAGCACTACATCAAGTCGCATCGTGGTACCAGCACATCAAAGTAGCATGGCATCAACACCAAACCGGGCTATAACACCATAACACCGCAACGCCACATCATAGCACTACATCAAGCCGCATCGTGGTAACAGCACATCAAAGTAGCATGGCATCAACACCAAGCTTCCACAACAACACATCAAAGTAACATGGCATGACACCAAGCTTCCACAACAATACGCCATTACATCGCATCATCATACTACAACTCCAATGTCTAGTTGTGATAATTCCATTCCGTAAAAAACTGTTTCAAGTACATCATCATAAAGTCGTGACGTTCTTTAGCAATCATCTTCGCCGTATCTGTATGCATTAAAGATTCTAACTTAAGTAATTTTTCAAAGAAATGTTTAATTGCAGATGGTGGCAGCTGTTCAACTAAATCATCATTAATCTTATCTAGTGACATATGTTCTGTCCACATAGGTTCACCAAAGTGTCCTGCAAATTGAAATGTTCGTGCAACACCTATAGCGCCTATAGCATCAAGACGATCTGCATCCCTGACAATTTGACCTTCTAAAGATAAAGTGACATGATCGTTTTTACCATTGCGATAGCTCATATTATTAATAATAAATAAAATGTGCTCTTGATCTTCGGTTGATAGTGATAAAGAAGATAAAAATGACTTCAATTCAACATATTGTTTGTTAGCATCTACAACTTTTTCGTCAACGGTATCATGAAGCAAACATGCGAGTTCAATGACTAAAGTATCATTAACACCTTCATTTTCAGCGATTGATTTAGCTAAAGCAGTGACACGATATACATGCGCAATATCATGGCCTGTATAATCATTATGATGAATAGATTCCATATATTTTTTGGCTGCACTAATGATGTCTGATTGTTGCATTAAAGTTACACTCCTCATATTTCTATTTTATAAGATAGGTGACAATAATTGTGAAATACCTTCTTTAAATTTAATCCAAAGACTTCGCTTAGCATAACGTGCTTTTGTTAATTCAGAAGATACTGCTAAATCATCTATAAAAGCTTGCTTTAATTTTTTGGCAATTTGTTGGTCATAAATAAAAGCGTTGACTTCGAAATTCAATGTGAAACTGCGATGGTCCATATTAGCTGTTCCCACACTTGCAATTTCATCATCTATAACAAGTGTTTTTGAGTGTAAAAAGCCATTGTCGTAGTGAAATACTTTAACACCGGCATCTAATAAGGATGCTGCATTTTTTAAAGTAGCCCAAAAAACAAACGGATGGTCAGGTTTATTAGGAATCATGATATTGACATCAACACCACCTAATGCCGCAATTTTAATAGAATCTAAAAAGGCTTGATCAGGTATGAAATAGGGAGATTGAATATAAATCGATTTTTTAGCAGATGAAATCATTTTCAAATAACCGTATTTAATCTGTTCCCATTCTTCGTCAGGACCACTAGAAGCTATTTGAACGCCAATTGTTCCACCAGAATTTACATCTGGGAAATAACGATCATCATAGGAGATGTGGTCACGTGTGGCTTGTGAATTCCAATCTAGAATAAATCGTAATTGCAATGCATTCACTGCATCCCCGACAATTCGTAAATGCGTATCTCGCCAATAGCCGAATTTTTTTGATTTACCTAAGTACTCATCACCAACATTAAAACCACCAACATATCCAATTTGCCCATCTATTACAACAATTTTTCGATGGTTTCGATTGTTCATACGCAAGTTAATTAAAGGTAATTTTGATGGGAAAAATGCTTCAGCATGTCCACCTTTATTGCGAAACGGGCGTAAGCCTTTTTTACGCAGTCCACGAGAACCCATGTCATCATAAAGAATTTTAACTTCTACACCTTGTTCCGCTTTTTTACCAAGTTCATTTAAAATGGTACGACCTAATTCATCATTTTGAATAATATAGTACTGAAAATGAATATAATCAGTAGCATTATGGATGTCTTGTATTAAGTCATCAAATTTTTCTTGGCCGTCTGTGTATATTTTTAAATCGTTGTCTGTTGTTAAAAATGCTGCGTTATTATATAACAACATTTGAATCATTTCTTTAAATTTTACAATTTGATAATTGGAATTTGAAAAGTTTTCATTTTTTAAAGCAGCTAATTGCTCATCAACGATTAACTCTAATCCTTTTTTATCTTCCTTATCAATTTTGAAAATTTGGTCACGTTGAATTTGTCGTCCTAATAGTAAGTATAAAATGAAGCCGAATAAAGGCAAGAAAACTAAGACTAGTAACCAAGCCCAGATAGAATTGGCAGAACGTCTTTCCATGAAAATAATGGTAAAGGCGAATAATAAGTTTAAAATAAATGCACCAATAAATATTGAATTTAAAATAATATTAGAATGCTTGAGTGCAATGGATAATAACTCTATCATTTGAAACCTCCCATCGAAAATCTTAAACGAGTAGTATATCTTATTAATTGTATCATGAAGCAATTTAAATATCATGACAATTTAGTTTGAAAAACACACTTTGTGTTGACGTTGTGTTTTATGGGATATAGTATAGTAAGGAATGTAAATGAAGGAGTGAATGCTATGACTGAACAAGATAATGCACATCATTCTGAACAAATAAAAACGAATCTTAAATCACGTTTAAATCGAATTGAAGGACAAGTGAGAGCGATTAATCGCATGATTGAAGAAGATGTCTATTGTGATGATGTCCTTACGCAAATAAGAGCGACACGTTCGGCGTTAAACAGTGTTGCGACAAAGTTATTAGAACAACATATGAAAAGTTGTATTATGAATAAAGTTAATCAAGGTGCTCAGGAAGAGGCAATGGAAGAGTTATTAGTGACTTTTCAAAAATTGATTAAAGACTAAAGGAGTTTAAGATGATACATCAAAATACGATTTACACAGCGGGAATTGAAACAGAAGAACAAGTAAGTCAATTGACAGAACGCATTTCAAATATGATAGGTGTTCATCAAGTGAATATTAATATAATAGACGGTCAAGTAACTGTATCGTATGAAACACCAGCAAATTTGAATAGTATTGAAAAAGAAATCTATGATGAAGGATACAAAATTGTATTTTAGGGTATAATGTAGAGTGCGCTATAGATTTTAATTTTGAAAATAAATCAAAAATTTTGTAAATGATGTAGTAAAGGTATGTCGAATAGGGTAAGATAATATTGAAAGCGATCCAAACGAGGTGATAATAATGAAACGTCCTGAAAAGATTCAAAATGTAGTCAAACTATTGTCATCATTAGGTGTGAATATTAAAAAAACTAAATCTCGTTTAGACATTATTAATACTTTGCCAGCATCTAATAAAGTAAGTCACGAATTAAAATAATTGACTGTGATTGTGAATCACACACCGTTAAAGCTATCGTCGGACTATTCGATGATAGCTTTTTTGACTGGATTTACTAAAATGAAAGCAAGTACTATATAACAAAATCCCTCTTTAGAGTGTACATTTTACAATGTGTACTTCAAAGAGGGATTGTTATTATCGAGTAATATCTATATACGACATTTTAAATCGACGACGTAAATAGACTATATAACGTCATATTGAAAAGTTATGATATTTGAAACTCAAAATAGTTTAAATTAATTACTTTTTGGATGGTATAAATCGACATATCGTTTTGGTTCATGATAATAAATTGATAAGACTATACCTATTCCGGTCATCATACTCCATAGTGCACTACCACCATAACTAATAAATGGTAATGGAATACCAGTGATTGGTAACAACTGAATTGTCATACCAATATTTTGTAAAATATGGAACACAAGTAAAGTGACGAAACCAACGATAAAGATTTTGTTAAATTGATCTTCAATTTTCGCAGCTAATCTTATTAGATGGAAGATTAAAAATAAAAATATTAAGATCAATATGACAGAACCGATAAAGCCAAGTTCCTCTCCAATAACTGAAAAGATAAAGTCAGTATGATTTTCAGGTATATAAACTTCACCGTGATTGTATCCTTTACCTAGTAACTGTCCAGAACCGATAGCTTTAAGTGATTCAGTTAAATGATAGCCATCACCACTACTATATGTATAGGGGTCAAGCCATGAATTGATTCGTCCCATTTGATATAGTTGGACACCTAATAAATTTTCAATTAATGCGGGTGCATATAGAATACCTAAAATGACTGTCATTGCACCAACAATACCTGTAATAAAGATAGGTGCTAAGATACGCCATGTTATACCACTTACTAACATCACACCTGCAATAATTGCAGCTAATACTAATGTAGTTCCTAGGTCATTTTGCAGTAATATTAAAATACTTGGTACTAACGAGACACCAATAATTTTGAAAAATAATAACAAATCACTTTGGAATGATTTATTGAATGTGAATTGATTATGTCTAGAAACGACACGCGCTAATGCTAAAATTAAAATAATTTTCATGAATTCAGATGGTTGAATACTGATAGGGCCAAACGTGTACCAACTTTTGGCACCATTGATAATAGGTGTAATAGGTGACTCAGGAATAACGAGCAAGCCTATTAATAAAAGACAGATTAAGAAATACAATAAATATGTATAATGTTTAATCTTTTTAGGTGAAATAAACATGATGATACCTGCAAAAATTGCACCTAAAATGTAATAAAAAATTTGTCTGATACCGAAATTAGCACTGTATTGACCACCGCCCATTGCCGAGTTAATAAGCAGAACGCTGAAAATTGCTAAAACAGCTATAGTGGCTACTAATACCCAGTCTACTTTGCGAAGCCAATGCTTATCCGGCTGTTGACGAGATGAATAATTCATTGCAAACTCCTTTTATACTCACTAATGTTTATATCAATTTTACATGACTTTTTAAAAATTAGCTAGAATATCACAGTGATATCAGCTATAGATTTCAATTTGAATTAGGAATAAAATAGAAGGGAATATTGTTCTGATTATAAATGAATCAACATAGATACAGACACATAACGCCTCGTTTTTAAAATGCAAAATAGCATTAAAATGTGATACTATTAAGATTCAAAGATGCGAATAAATCAATTAACAATAGGACTAAATCAATATTAATTTATATTAAGGTAGCAAACCCTGATATATCATTGGAGGAAAACGAAATGACAAAAGAAAATATTTGTATCGTTTTTGGAGGGAAAAGTGCAGAACACGAAGTATCGATTCTGACAGCACAAAATGTATTAAATGCAATAGATAAAGACAAATATCATGTTGATATCATTTATATTACCAATGATGGTGATTGGAGAAAGCAAAATAATATTACAACTGAAATTAAATCTACTGATGAGCTTCATTTAGAAAATGGAGAGGCGCTTGAGATTTCACAGCTATTGAAAGAAAGTAGTTCAGGACAACCATACGATGCAGTATTCCCATTATTACATGGTCCTAATGGTGAAGATGGCACGATTCAAGGACTTTTTGAAGTTTTGGATGTACCATATGTAGGAAATGGTGTATTGTCAGCTGCAAGTTCTATGGACAAACTTGTAATGAAACAATTATTTGAACATCGAGGGTTACCACAGTTACCTTATATTAGTTTCTTACGTTCTGAATATGAAAAATATGAACATAACATTTTAAAATTAGTAAATGATAAATTAAATTACCCAGTCTTTGTTAAACCTGCTAACTTAGGGTCAAGTGTAGGTATCAGTAAATGTAATAATGAAGCGGAACTTAAAGAAGGTATTAAAGAAGCATTCCAATTTGACCGTAAGCTTGTTATTGAACAAGGCGTTAACGCACGTGAAATTGAAGTAGCAGTTTTAGGAAATGACTATCCTGAAGCGACATGGCCAGGTGAAGTCGTAAAAGATGTCGCGTTTTACGATTACAAATCAAAATATAAAGATGGTAAGGTTCAATTACAAATTCCAGCTGACTTAGACGAAGATGTTCAATTAACGCTTAGAAATATGGCATTAGAGGCATTCAAAGCGACAGATTGTTCTGGTTTAGTCCGTGCTGATTTCTTTGTAACAGAAGACAACCAAATATATATTAATGAAACAAATGCAATGCCTGGATTTACGGCTTTCAGTATGTATCCAAAGTTATGGGAAAATATGGGCTTATCTTATCCAGAATTGATTACAAAACTTATCGAGCTTGCTAAAGAACGTCACCAGGATAAACAGAAAAATAAATACAAAATTGACTAACTGAGGTTGTTATTATGATTAATGTTACATTAAAGCAAATTCAATCATGGATTCCTTGTGAAATTGAAGATCAATTTTTAAATCAAGAGATAAATGGAGTCACAATTGATTCACGAGCAATTTCTAAAAATATGTTATTTATACCATTTAAAGGTGAAAATGTTGACGGTCATCGCTTTGTCTCTAAAGCATTACAAGATGGTGCTGGAGCTGCTTTTTATCAAAGAGGGACACCTATAGATGAAAATGTAAGCGGGCCTATTATATGGGTTGAAGACACATTAACGGCATTACAACAATTGGCACAAGCTTACTTGAGACATGTAAACCCTAAAGTAATTGCCGTCACAGGGTCTAATGGTAAAACAACGACTAAAGATATGATTGAAAGTGTATTGCATACCGAATTTAAAGTTAAGAAAACGCAAGGTAATTACAATAATGAAATTGGTTTACCTTTAACTATTTTGGAATTAGATAATGATACTGAAATATCAATATTGGAGATGGGGATGTCAGGTTTCCATGAAATTGAATTTCTGTCAAACCTCGCTCAACCAGATATTGCAGTTATAACTAATATTGGTGAGTCACATATGCAAGATTTAGGTTCGCGCGAGGGGATTGCTAAAGCTAAATCTGAAATTACAATAGGTCTAAAAGATAATGGTACGTTTATATATGATGGCGATGAACCATTATTGAAACCACATGTTAAAGAAGTTGAAAATGCAAAATGTATTAGTATTGGTGTTGCTACTGATAATGAATTAGTTTGTTCTGTTGATGATAGAGATACTACAGGTATTTCATTTACAATTAATAATAAAGAACATTATGATCTGCCAATATTAGGAAAGCATAATATGAAAAATGCGACGATTGCCATTGCGGTTGGTCATGAATTAGGTTTGACATATAACACAATCTATCAAAATTTAAAAAATGTTAGCTTAACTGGTATGCGTATGGAGCAACATACATTAGAAAATGATATTACTGTGATAAATGATGCCTATAATGCAAGTCCTACAAGTATGAGAGCAGCTATTGATACACTGAGTACTTTGACAGGGCGTCGCATTCTAATTTTAGGAGATGTTTTAGAATTAGGTGAAAATAGCAAAGAAATGCATATCGGTGTAGGTAATTATTTAGAAGAAAAGCATATAGATGTGTTGTATACGTTTGGTAATGAAGCGAAGTATATTTATGATTCGGGCCAGCAACATGTCGAAAAAGCACAACACTTCAATTCTAAAGACGATATGATAGAAGTTTTAACAAGTGATTTAAAAGCGCATGACCGTGTATTAGTTAAAGGATCACGTGGTATGAAGTTAGAAGAAGTCGTAAATGCTTTAATTTCATAGAGATTAGTCGAGCGACCTTTTACTTATAAAAATGTTTTGAATTAATACTAAAAGATTACAAAGAAGAGGTGGTTTTGTGTGTAAATACAAAATTGCCTTTTTCTTTTTATGTTAAATCTATAAATTTGAAACTAAATCAAGGTTAATTCTATGTACACACTTTATATAGGAAGTAGTTTGAATGTTTATATAATATTTTACAAAAAGATGTAGTATTATAATGTCTAATTTCACATGTGTTTCAGTAAAATTTGTTGTGGAATGTTAACGATATACGTATTTTATAAAAAATTTTTTATAATGATTATTCGAATGATGCGTAACGCTTACATCTTATCTAATGCTAGCTTTTTGACAAAAATATGACAATCAATTAATGTGATTCTAATAAATATTCGCAAATTGCTTTATTGCGATTAAATTTTTTTGGTGGTACTATATAGAAGTTGATGAAATATTAATGAACTTATATGCAAAAGTATATTGAGAAATAAACAGGTAAAAAGGAGAATTATTTTGCAAAATTTTAAAGAACTAGGGATTTCGGATAATACGGTTCAGTCACTTGAATCAATGGGATTTAAAGAGCCGACACCTATCCAAAAAGACAGTATCCCTTATGCGTTACAAGGAATTGATATCCTTGGGCAAGCTCAAACCGGTACAGGTAAAACAGGAGCATTCGGTATTCCTTTAATTGAGAAAGTAGTAGGGAAACAAGGGGTTCAATCGTTGATTTTAGCACCTACAAGAGAATTGGCAATGCAGGTAGCTGAACAATTAAGAGAATTTAGCCGTGGACAAGGTGTCCAAGTTGTTACTGTATTCGGTGGTATGCCTATCGAACGCCAAATTAAAGCCTTGAAAAAAGGCCCACAAATCGTAGTCGGAACACCTGGGCGTGTTATCGACCATTTAAATCGTCGCACATTAAAAACGGACGGAATTCATACTTTGATTTTAGATGAAGCTGATGAAATGATGAATATGGGATTCATCGATGATATGAGATTTATTATGGATAAAATTCCAGCAGTACAACGTCAAACAATGTTGTTCTCAGCTACAATGCCTAAAGCAATCCAAGCTTTAGTACAACAATTTATGAAATCACCAAAAATCATTAAGACAATGAATAATGAAATGTCTGATCCACAAATCGAAGAATTCTATACAATTGTTAAAGAATTAGAGAAATTTGATACATTTACAAATTTCCTAGATGTTCATCAACCTGAATTAGCAATCGTATTCGGACGTACAAAACGTCGTGTTGATGAATTAACAAGTGCTTTGATTTCTAAAGGATATAAAGCTGAAGGCTTACATGGTGATATTACACAAGCGAAACGTTTAGAAGTATTAAAGAAATTTAAAAATGACCAAATTAATATTTTAGTCGCTACTGATGTAGCAGCAAGAGGACTAGATATTTCTGGTGTGAGTCATGTTTATAACTTTGATATACCTCAAGATACTGAAAGCTATACACACCGTATTGGTCGTACGGGTCGTGCTGGTAAAGAAGGTATCGCGGTAACATTTGTAAATCCAATTGAAATGGATTACATTAGACAAATTGAAGATGCTAATGGTAGAAAAATGAGCGCACTTCGTCCACCACATCGTAAAGAAGTACTTCAAGCACGTGAAGATGACATCAAAGAAAAAGTTGAAAACTGGATGTCTAAAGAGTCAGAATCACGCTTGAAACGCATTTCTACAGAGTTGTTAAATGAATATAACGATGTTGATTTAGTTGCTGCACTTTTACAAGAGTTAGTAGAAGCGAACGATGAAGTTGAAGTTCAATTAACTTTTGAAAAACCATTATCTCGCAAAGGCCGTAACGGTAAACCAAGTGGTTCTCGTAACAGAAATAGTAAGCGTGGTAATCCTAAATTTGACAGTAAGAGTAAACGTTCAAAAGGATACTCAAGCAAGAAGAAAAGTACTAAAAAATTCGACCGTAAAGAGAAGAGCAGCGGTGGAAGCAGGCCTATGAAAGGTCGCACATTTGCTGACCATCAAAAATAATTTATAGATTAAGAGCTTAAAGATGTAATGTCTTGAGCTCTTTTTTTGTTTTCAATAACTGATTCTCTGTAGATATCAAAGTACTAACGTTTTAAAGGTTAAATATTTAATTGGATTGAGAGTTGTGTGCGGTTATATCATTCTGTGTAAATATAAATACGAATCTAGAATATAACAACTACTTAAATTAAGAATAATCGAACATAAATAAACTTTATGAAATTTCAGTATCATGTTCTTGTAAAAAAAATAGGGCATTTTGCTGACACTGGTGCGCGATAAATAATAAGTTGAATATAAAAAAGATCACTGCCAATCATTCGTTTAATGGCAGCGATCTTTTTTATTTAATTATTTTTCTTTCCACTGCAACATTTGATAACCAATGCGTGGATGTGTTTTAATAATATCTTTTGCGTCATCGTGACATTGTGAAAGTTTTTGTCTTAATGATGTCATATGCACTCTTAAACTCGGCATTTCAGTCTTATTAACATAGCCATATATTCGTTTTAATATCATCTCATAAGTGAGTACTTTTCCTTTATGATTTGACAATAGTTCTAACAAGCTAAATTCATTTGGTGTCAAATGTACCTCCTGATTATTAATAACAACAGATTTGGAGCCAAAGTCGATGCTTAGCAAACCGTTAGTAAATACAATGTTAGTTTCTTGATGTGACTTAGCGATTCTTTCGATGACTCGAATTCGTGCCCGAAGCTCATCAACATTAAAAGGTTTAGTCATATAGTCATTCGCACCGTTATCTAAAGCTTGAATAATTGTTTGTTCTTCTTGTCTTGCACTTATTACAATGATAGGAATGTCAGTATGTTGTCTGATTTCTGAAATCAAACATAATCCATCTTTATCTGGTAAACCTAAATCTAATAAAATGACATCTGGTTTATCAATTTGAATTTTAAAGTGTGCTTGTGTGGCATTTTCGGCTGTAGTTACATTGTAATAATCTAAAGTTAATGCAACATCAATTAAATGTGTGATTGCGTGATCATCTTCAATTATCAATATTTTAGATTGCATTATATGTCTCCTTCATTAAAGTCTGTATCTATATTGAAATAGAATATACTGCCGTGTGGTTGGTTCGGATTATATTGTAAGTTTGATTGATGTTTGTGTAGGATAGTCTGTACTAAATATAAGCCTAGTCCCATGCTTTCTTTTTGGTTATCTTTAAAATATTTATTTGATCCTGTGTAAAAAGGTTCGAATATCTTTTGTTGTTCTTCTAAACTAATTCCAGGTCCTTCGTCTATAACGGCAAATTCGATTTGTTCATCGCTAGCATAACGAATAGATAAATTGATTTTGGTGTCAGTAGAAGTGTGTTTAACTGCATTTTCAATCAAATTGAATAAAGCTTGTAAAATCAACTTACTGTCAATGTGTATAAACTGTAAATCTACTGAGGATGATACAGTTATACGCTTTTTTAAATGGCGACGTTCTAAAATCATATCGATTTCTTCTACTAATTCACTAACGAGATAAGGTTGCAATTTTATCTGAACATTTGATGACTGTAATTTTGTTAATGATAAAATATTTGTCACTAATAGATATAAATACTGACTTTCTTGAAAACTATGCACAAGTAATTGTTCCTTTTCTATGATAGACATATCTTTACTATGTGATACTAAAATATCTAAATTTCCCATAATTGTTGTTAACGGTGTACGTATGTCATGTGAAATTGATCTTAAAAAATTTGAATGTGTCAGTTGACGTTCAGCCTGTAACATGGATTCTCTCGTTTGTTTAAGTAACGTCACATTTTCAACGGCGAGAGAAAGTTCATTTAACATTGATTCTAATATTGATGCATCATATGGATTAATCACTTGAGAACTTTGGTAATCAATGGCTAGAATGCCTTTAATCGGAGATGTGCCAATTGGTATCAACCATTTATTAATGCCTGGAAATGTATCTGTTGTTGCACCAGCTTGTCTTTCATTTTTAATTACCCAGCTTAATGCTTGTTCATGCTGTTGAGTCGTATTATCGATATGGTTTTGCAATGGTATTGTTTTAATTACTTTGGATTGATTGATAACGTATATAGTAATTGATTGTTGCAATAATTGATTAATTTGGTATCCAGCATTTATTAGTAAGTTTTCAACTGTATAAGTTTGTTTAATCGAATCATTAAATTGAAATAATAAATCTGTACGATAGAGTTGCTTTTTAGTAATGGAGTATTGGAATTTAATTTGTTTTAATAAAGCACTCGTTAAAATACTTGTTAAAATGCTAACGATAAATGTAATAGGATAGTCAAAGCGGTATACTTCAAATGTATATCTAGGTTCCGTAAAAAAATAATTAAAAACAAATACGTTAATAATTGCTGCTAAAAAGCCAATGATGTAGGACCGCGTCCAAATGGATAATAAAATGATGCCGATGAGAAAAATCATTAAAATAATCGTACTAGACTCATGCTTATCAAGTTGATAAATCCATAGTCCCATCATTACACAAATTATTTGAATCAAAATCATTTTTAACATATCTATGGCGAAACGTTTGCCTTTAGGACGATAGGGTGACTTGTTCATTTTCAATTCAACAGGTATTTGTTTGATTGGAACGATTTCAATTTTATAGCTATGTTCAAAGGACATTAAATGGTCAATTAAAGGTTTATTGAAAAAGTCTCGCCACTTATTTCTAATATGTTGTCCGATAATTAATTTGGTTACATCTTGATTTTTACACCATTCGTCTAATCCTAATGCAACGGTTTGGCTATAAACTACTTTTACTTTTGCTCCTAATGATTTTGCAAGCATGAGATGTTGATGCACTTGCTTTTGACTATCTTTATATTGCCTGTTTTTTTCGAATACATCTATATAAATAGCAGTGAATTTTGCATGTTCTTTTTGAGCAATATGGAATGCCTCTTTAATTACTGCTTCATTATAAATGCTCCCACTAATTGCCACAGCAATATGAGGTTTGAGTGACGTTTTATGGTTGTGTCGGACTTTTTCTTTATCACTCATCAAGTCGGCAACTGTTCTTAACGTCAATGTACGCAGTTCGCTTAGGTGGGCATACGTAAAGAAATTACTAAATGCTACATCTAGCCTATCCTTTTTATATACCTTGCCAGCTTTTAAGCGTTTAATTAATTGTTCAGGTGAGATATCTACGACTTCTAATACATCGGCGCTCATTATGAAATAGTCGGGTACACGTTCTTTAACATGTACACCGGTCATCAGTTCAATTTGACTACTTAAACTTTCAATATGTTGAATGTTCAAAGTAGTATGAACATCGATACCATGATTTAAAATTTCTTCAATATCCATATATCGTTTCTCATGACGATCTCTAGAAATGTTCGTATGTGCTAACTCATCGATAAGTACTATTGTCGGCGATTCTTCGATTATGCGGTCGACATCTAAATATTGAAAATGATGACTACCATGTTTAGTAAAATTGGTTGCGATTTTAGGTAATTGTTCAGCTAATGCATTTGTTTCATCACGTTGATGCGGTTCAATATATCCTATTTTAATATCAACGTTACTTTGAAATAGTTCAATGGCATTTGAAAGCATCTCAAATGTTTTACCAACACCTGGACTGTAACCGATGTAAATTGTTAAAGATCCACGCTTTTTTCCTATGTTTAGCGATTCAGTGTTTGACATAACCTTCACCTCGATAGCAATATCATAATATTCTTCGCAATTAAATGCTATAAAATTTATTTCTGCATACACATCTTAATGATTTCTTAATAACTAAGTTTGAAAATTAATATTTCTCTCATAAACAAGTTGTTACGATGTTGTTGTGTTGTAAGGAGGTTATGGCAATGCTCATCGTTTTATTATTGGTAGTTATTGCATTAGTTTTGTATTTATTTTATGCCTTAATTCGTAGTGAAAAATTTTAGAAATACATTAAGTGAGGGTTATCATGGAAATAATTTTGTTTCTAACAATGATGGTTATGATTGCGTATGTTTTTAGTGGATATCTATATCGCGTAGCATTGGTGCAATCGTCAAGAGTAGATTTAATATTTACTAGATTTGAAAATATGTGTTTTAAAATTATCGGCACAGATTTAGAACATATGTCAGCTAAAACATATGTCAAACATTTTATGGCATTTAATGGATTTATGGGGTTTATAACATTTGTATTGCTAATAGTTCAGCAATGGCTTTTTTTAAATCCAAATCATAATTTAAACCAATCGATAGATTTAGCGTTTAATACAGCAATATCTTTTTTAACAAATAGTAATTTACAACACTATAACGGTGAATCAGGTGTGACATATTTAACGCAAATGATTGTAATGACATATTTAATGTTTACATCTAGTGCATCAGGTTACGCCGTTTGTATAGCGATGTTGAGACGTTTAACTGGATTGACTAATATCATTGGTAATTTTTATCAAGATATTGTTCGGTTTATTGTCCGAGTACTTTTACCATTATCATGTTTAATTAGTATTTTATTGATAACTCAAGGTGTACCACAAACGTTGCATGCTAATTTAATGATTCGGACTTTAAGCGGACATATTCAACATATTGCATTTGGACCTATTGCATCACTTGAATCAATAAAACACCTTGGTACAAATGGTGGAGGATTTTTAGCAGGAAATTCTGCAACACCTTTTGAAAATCCAAATATTTGGAGCAATTTTATAGAAATGGGCAGTATGATGTTACTTCCTATGTCAATGTTGTTCTTATTTGGTCGAATGTTAAGTAGACATGGTAAACGAGTGCATCGTCATGCGCTAATATTATTTGTCGCAATGTTTTTCATTTTTATAGCAATTCTTACATTAACTATGTGGAGTGAGTATCGTGGTAATCCAATACTAGCGAATTTAGGCATTTATGGACCGAATATGGAAGGTAAAGAGGTACGGTTTGGAGCAGGCTTGTCAGCACTATTTACAGTTATTACGACGGCATTTACAACGGGTTCTGTTAATAACATGCATGATAGCTTAACGCCTCTAGGTGGATTAGGACCAATGGTATTAATGATGCTAAATGTTGTATTTGGTGGCGAAGGCGTAGGACTCATGAATTTATTGATATTTGTCTTACTGACGGTGTTTATATGCAGTTTGATGGTTGGTAAAACACCAGAATATTTAAATATGCCAATTGGCGCCCGTGAAATGAAATGTATTGTCTTAGTCTTTCTCATACATCCAATTTTAATTTTAGTATTTTCAGCACTTGCTTTTATGATTCCTGGAGCAAGTGAAAGTATAACGAATCCGTCTTTTCATGGTATCTCACAAGTTATGTATGAAATGACGTCAGCTACAGCGAACAATGGATCAGGGTTTGAAGGACTGAAAGATGATACAACATTCTGGAATATCTCTACAGGAATCATTATGTTGCTTTCTCGTTATATACCAATTATTTTGCAATTAATGATTGCATCAAGTTTAGTGAATAAAAAATCATACCACCAAGATAAATATACAATAGCGATTGATAAACCTTATTTTGGCGTATCACTAATCGTATTTATCGTTTTACTAAGTGGTTTGACGTTTATTCCAGTACTATTACTTGGTCCTATTGGTGAATTTTTAACTTTAAAATAAAGTAAAGGGATGGAAAAAATGCATCATGTAAATAAATATTTCAATCAAACAATGGTGATAGAAGCTTTGAAAATGAGTTTTTATAAGCTGAATCCTAAACAATTAATAAAAAATCCGATAATGTTTGTCGTCGAGGTTGGAATGATTTTAACGTTGATATTAATATGTTTTCCTGACATATTTGGAACTAGCTATCTATCGCGAGGTTATTTGATTACAATTTTTATCATATTATTAATAACTATATTGTTTGCTAATTTTTCAGAAGCCTTTGCTGAAGGTCGTGGAAAAGCGCAAGCTGATAGTTTAAGACAAGCACAATCAAATTTAACTGCTCGATTGATAGAAGAAAATGATGCGTATCGGATAGTGAACGCCACAGAGTTAAAAGCCGGACAAAATATTCGGGTAGAAAATGGAGAAACAATCCCTGCTGATGGCGTTGTAATAAATGGATTAGCAACCGTTGATGAATCTGCAATTACTGGTGAGTCTGCACCTGTGATAAAAGAATCAGGTGGCGATTTTGATGGAGTCATTGGCGGTACACTTGTAACATCTGATTGGTTAGAAATACGTGTTGAGAGTGAAGCGGGTACATCTTTTTTAGATAAAATGATTGCCTTAGTTGAAGGGGCGGAAAGAAATAAAACACCAAATGAAATTGCACTTTTTACATTATTGACAACGTTAACAATTATATTTTTAGTCGTTATTGTAACATTATATCTAATAGCATCTTACCTGCATTTAATTTTACCTATTGCGATGCTCATTGCGTTAACAGTATGTTTAATACCAACGACAATCGGTGGTTTGTTATCGGCGATTGGTATTGCAGGCATGGATCGTGTTACTCAATTCAATGTATTAGCGAAAAGTGGGCGTGCTGTAGAAGTATGTGGAGATGTCGATGTAATGATTTTAGACAAGACAGGCACAATCACTTATGGCAATCGAATCGCTAGTGAATTTTTACCAGTGAATCAACAAATGTGGGAAAAATTGATAGTCGCTGCTTATATGTCATCAATCTACGATGATACACCAGAAGGAAAAAGTATTGTGCGATTAGCGAAGCAGATGTATATAAATGAGCTGCCTAAAGACATTGATGACACATATAAGCCTTTTACAGCTGAAACTAGAATGAGCGGAATCATTACAAATGAAATATCGGTATTCAAAGGTGCACCTAATAGTATGATAAATCTTGTCAAACAACAACAAGGCGATATTCCTCTTAATATTGAGTCTATCTGTATGGATGTATCGAGTAAAGGTGGCACACCATTAATAGTCATTGAAAACAACGTCATGCTTGGCGTGATTTATTTAAAAGATGTGATTAAAGATGGTCTTGTAGAACGATTTGCTGAATTGAGAAAAATGGGCATTGAAACAGTTATGTGTACGGGCGATAATGCTTTAACAGCAGCTACAATTGCAAAAGAAGCGGGTGTTGATAGATTTGTTGCAGAGTGTAAACCCGAAGATAAAATTAAAGTCATCAAAGATGAACAAGCGAAAGGCCATATTGTTGCGATGACAGGAGATGGTACAAATGATGCACCTGCGCTAGCACAAGCGAATATAGGATTAGCTATGAACTCTGGGACAATTAGTGCTAAAGAGGCGGCCAATCTAATTGATTTAGATTCGAATCCTACAAAGTTAATAGAGGTTGTAAAAATAGGCAAACAATTATTAATGACGAGAGGTGCATTAACGACATTTAGTTTGGCTAATGACGTAGCAAAATACTTTGCAATTTTACCTGCACTAATGATGTCAACGATTCCAGAAATGACTTCACTAAATATTATGCATTTATCGTCACCTAAATCTGCAATCATATCAGCTTTGATATTCAATGCATTAATCATTGTTGCCTTAATTCCAATTGCCATGAAAGGTGTAAAAGTAAAGGGTTACAGCATTGATAGAATTTTTATAAATAATATGTTGATTTATGGATTAGGTGGATTAATCGTCCCGTTTTTAGGCATTAAATTAATAGATATGATAGTACAATTTTTTGTGTGAAGAGGAAGGAGTCTGTACCATGAATACGATAAGAAATAGTATTTGTTTAACGATAATAACTATGGTATTGTGTGGATTTTTATTCCCGTTAGCTATCACGTTAATTGGTCAAATATTTTTTTATCAACAAGCAAATGGTAGTTTAATTACGTATGACAATCGTATAGTTGGATCAAAATTGATTGGACAGCACTGGACAGATACACGATATTTTCACGGGAGACCGAGTGCAGTTGGTTATAATATGAATCCTGAAAAATTATATAAAAACGGCGTATCATCAGGTGGAAGTAATGAATCGAATGGAAACACCGAATTAATAGCACGCGTGAAACATCATGTTAAATTTGGTAATTCAAATGTAACAATAGATGCTGCAACAAGTTCTGGGTCGGGCTTAGATCCGCATATTACGGTTGAAAATGCATTGAAGCAAGCACCTCGTATTGCTGATGCTCGTCATATATCTACTTCAAGAGTGACCGACTTGATTCAACATCGTATGCAGCGTGGTGTGTTAACAAATGATTATGTGAATGTGCTTGAACTAAATATAGCTCTTGATAAGATGAAAGATTGATTATAGATGAAAGGCATCATGTTGATAAAATTATAACATGGTGTCTTTTTAGCAATTCAAGCACTTTCTGCTTAACTAAATTTTTAGATATACCTTTAGGAAGAATAAATTAGCATGAAATATTCCATATGCTATAATTATCAACATATAAAAATAAAATGAAATAGATTATAAATCCGTATAATTTTTTATTTGGGGAGAGGGGTATATGTCAGATTATACTAAGTTGTCTAAGAGTCCTAAGTCAGCATTGTTGTATTACTACATTACGAATGGCTTAGAATTTATATTGAGTGTAGCTGTGTATGTCATTTTTTATTTTATATGGTTAAGATTTGAATGGCCTCAGTACTTAATTTATATTTTGTTGGTTTTAGGTGCTCTGAGTACATTAAAATTATTTATTAAGCCTTTATGGCAATATCACTGCCGCTTTTATCAAATTGATCAACTAAGTGTACAATATCGTACATCATTTTTAATATATAAAGAAGAAACGAGTCGAATTGAACGTTTACAATACTTGTCGATTAAATCTAATCCAATTAGTAAAGTGCTTAATTTGTATAAAGTTGGATTTATGACTGCAGGTCATACTATTTATTTACCGATGATGTCTCATGACGATGTTAAAATAATCGAAGCGAGAACTATGTCGAATTTGAGAGGGGTTGAAAGTGATGTCTGAACCTCAAAAATTACATCCGATTTCATATTTTAATGGCATAATTAATGCTATCAAACAAAACATAGTCGTCTTTTTTATTTTTGTTATCTTTCAATTGAAAGATTTTGATTATACGAATCCCGAATCATATTTATGGATAGGTATTGTATTTGTATTCTTTTTAATATCATACATTTCTCAAATTGTCGGAATTATGAACACGCGATATTGGATTGAGGATAATTATTTCATTTTAACAACAGGTATTTTTAATAAAAAGCGTAAAGAATTAAATATAAAACGTATTCAGTCCGTTGATATGACACAAGGGGTCGTCAATCAAATCATTGGTGGTGTGGATTTACAAATCAAAACGCCAAGTGATGGAATTGTGTTAAGTGTTATTTCGAAAAAACAAGGTGAATATCTTGAACGCTATATTGATCAATTGCAAACAGAGTTGAAGACAGAAATGGCGCAAAAGTCTAGTACTGAGCAGAATGGCAACCGTAATCATGACATTGAAGGTAATGTGGAAGACATCGCAGAAGGTCGGCTAGATGAAGTGCAGAACTCTGATAGTAAGCTTAATCAGAAAAATAAACGCATTCCTATATATCAAATGAATTTTAAAGAATCGTTATTTATGGCAATGACCAGTGGCGCCATTGGGGTAACGTTAGCAGCTTTACTACCGATTTACGGCGCTGTAAGAGAGTTGATCCCATGGTCGAAGCTAAATCATGAAATTAGTCAATGGGTTCAAATTGTAAGTGTTTCAGTATTAATCATCATTTTACTAGTATTAATACTGGCATATATTATTGGAACGATTATAACGATGATAAGATTTTATGGCTTTTCGGTGATGCTTGAAAATGAGCAACTTAAAATTGAATATGGTCTATTTAACAAGAAGAAAGTGACTGTACCAACGAAACGATTGCAAGCTGTTGTTGAACATCAGTCATATATACGAAGATTATTTGGCTACACAGCAATACATTTTATCATCACAAGTGATTTTGAAAATAAAAAAATTGAAGATGATGACAATGATTCAGGTAGTGTGTCGATATTGCCGTTTATTAAACGAGACAAAGCCTATCAAATTATCCAGAATTTAGTACCTGATTTATCTTATCAACAAGTTAATGAAGGTATGCCTTTTTCAGGTTTTCACAGACACTTTTTAATACCTAGTATTATTGTCATAGCTATGGCAGGAATTGGCTGTTATTTTTGGAATCAATTATTATTGTTATTTACGATTATAACAGTAGTCATTATTGGTTTATTTGTGATCAAAGGATATCTTTATGTCAAACATGCGGGTTTTAAAATGACAGAAGAACAAATTACTATCCAGAATTTCGAGCTATTGAAACGAAATATTTATTATTTTAAAGCGCATCACATTATAGGATTTGACACTTGGCAACATACATTACTTAAACGCAACAATTTAAATAATTTTAGTTTTATTGTTGCTAAAGGTGTGGGAGCCCAATCGATTAACTTAAAATACGCAAGAAGTGAAGATGCAAATAAATTGAAATCATGGTATTTGAGAGGTGAAAATGATGAGGGATTATAATTTTATGTCACCACATGCTAAAAAAGTGATGAGGTTAAGTGCTGTGCTGTTTTGGATACCAATAGCGCTTGTACTTTTAATAGCATTTAATATTTTGAACTGGCTATTTTGGGAGATATTAGATAACTATATATCCATTGTTAGTAGTGTGATTATAATATTACTTGTTGCTGTTTTCACGCTTGTCATAGCGCCAGTCTATCGATATAAGCACTGCAGATATGCGTTTGAAAAACACCATTTGCGTGTACGAAACGACATTTTATTTTTGGATGAAAAGGTAATACCATATTTTCGTATTCAAAATATTGATATCGATGTTGGTCCTATAATGAGACGCTATCGATTAGCAACTTTGACACTTTATACAGCGGGTGGTCAAGCTGAAATTGAATTAATAGATAGAAGTGAAGCACGTAGATTGAAACGATGGTTAAATAACGAGAGACATTTAGAAAACAATAAAAATGAGGAATAATCAATGATACATGGAATTGGTGTAGATTTAATCGAAATCGATCGAATAAAAGTGTTATATAGTAAGCAACCAAAATTGGTTGAGCGGATTTTAACTAAAAATGAACAGCACAAATTCAACAATTTCACACATGAGCAACGTAAAATTGAATTTTTAGCTGGCAGGTTTGCTACAAAAGAAGCGTTCAGTAAAGCATTAGGCACAGGTTTAGGAAAACATGTAGCTTTTAACGATATAGACTGTTACAACGACGAATTTGGCAAACCAAAGATTGATTACGAAGGATTCATCGTACATGTTAGTATCTCACACACTGAGCATTATGCGATGAGCCAAGTTGTTTTAGAAAAGTCAGCATTTTAAATTTGTTATACAATGATAATTGAGATCTAGTTTTAAAACGTGTGGGAATTACAGGAGGAAGTAATATGTCAGATAAATTTTATAGATCTGCGTATATGAATGTAGATTTAAACGCTGTTGCATCAAATTTCAAAGTATTCAGTACATTGCATCCAAATAAAACAGTGATGGCTGTCGTTAAAGCCAATGCCTATGGACTAGGTAGTGTTAAAGTAGCACGTCATTTAATGGAAAATGGTGCCACATTTTTTGCTGTAGCAACGTTAGATGAAGCGATAGAACTTAGAATGCATGGGATTACTGCTAAAATTTTAGTCTTAGGTGTGTTACCAACTAAAGATATTGATAAAGCGATACAACACCGTGTTGCCTTAACGGTCCCGTCTAAACAGTGGTTGAAAGAAGCAATTAAAAACATTTCTGGTGAGCAAGAGAAAAAGTTATGGTTGCATATTAAATTAGATACAGGAATGGGACGTTTAGGTATTAAAGACACTAAAACGTATCAAGAAGTGATTGAAATCATTCAACAATATGAGCAACTTGTATTTGAAGGCGTGTTTACACACTTTGCCTGCGCTGACGAACCAGGAGATATGACAACTGAACAATATCAACGTTTTAAAGATATGGTCAATGAAGCAATTAAACCTGAATATATACATTGTCAGAACTCAGCAGGTTCTCTATTAATGGATTGTCAATTCTGTAATGCAATAAGACCAGGAATTTCCCTTTATGGATATTATCCATCAGAGTATGTACAGCAAAAAGTTAAAGTACACCTTAAACCAAGTGTGCAATTAATTGCTAATGTAGTTCAAACAAAGACGCTACAAGCTGGTGAGTCTGTAAGTTATGGTGCAACTTATACAGCTACTGATCCAACAACAATAGCATTGTTACCTATTGGGTATGCAGATGGGTATTTACGCATTATGCAAGGTAGCTTTGTAAATGTAAATGGTCATCAATGCGAAGTTATTGGTCGCGTATGTATGGATCAGACAATTGTAAAAGTGCCAGATCAAGTTAAAGCTGGAGATTCGGTGATTTTAATAGATAATCATAGAGAAAGTCCACAGTCGGTAGAGGTGGCAGCTGAAAAGCAACATACTATTAATTATGAAGTGCTTTGTAACTTGTCGAGACGTTTGCCGCGAATCTATCATGATGGTGATCAACGTTTTGTAACAAATGAATTGTTAAAATAATATGGTCAGTGCATATAAAATTTGTTATCATTAGAATAATTAAAGGTCATTTAATAACTTTTGGAATCAATTGGAGGTTCTCATATGTTATCTTTTAGTCAAAATAGAAGTCATAGCTTAGAACAATCTTTAAAAGAAGGATATTCACAAATGGCTGATTTAAATCTCTCCCTAGCGAACGAAGCTTTTCCGATAGAGTGTGAAGCATGCGATTGCAACGAAACATATTTATCTTCTAATTCAACGAATGAATGATTAGACGAGGAGATGTTTATTTAGCAGATTTATCACCAGTACAGGGATCTGAACAAGGGGGAGTCAGACCTGTAGTCATAATTCAAAATGATACTGGTAATAAATATAGTCCTACAGTTATTGTTGCGGCAATAACTGGTAGGATTAATAAAGCGAAAATACCGACACATGTAGAGATTGAAAAGAAAAAGTATAAATTGGATAAAGACTCAGTTATATTATTAGAACAAATTCGTACACTTGATAAAAAACGATTGAAAGAAAAACTGACGTACTTATCCGATGATAAAATGAAAGAAGTAGATAATGCACTAATGATTAGTTTAGGGCTGAATGCAGTAGCTCATCAGAAAAATTAGGCGTCTATTATATGTATTTTTCAGAGATAAATAAAATATTGATATAAAAGACAATAACTTTATAATAATTATAACTATTTCTAAATTCTGTGCGAAGAATTTTCTTATAAACAAAGATTTTAGCAAATACCAGTTATGATATTCATATTTTTTATTATAAAAGGATGTCTTAAGTTTTTTAGGCTTTAGGTATTCCATCCTAAAGTTTTTTTAGCTTAAAAGTATCATCTACAGCAAAATTGCAAACGACAAAATGGATAAGTGCAATTAAATAAATGTTAGTAAGTGAATCATAATTATCCTTGCTTAAGCATTTGCTTTGTAAGGGAAGTGAGGAGGCAACTAATCGTGGAAGAATTTAAGCAACATTATAAGGGTTTAATTGATGAAAGTTTAACGTGCCAAGATAAAGTAGAATTGATAAAAAAGTGTGAGAAATACACTGACGAAGTGATTCGTAAGGACGTCTTGCCTGAAGACATTGTCGATATTCACAAAAACTATATATTGACGTTAAACTTAACGCGTGAAGATGTGTTCAAGACATTAGATGTCTTACAAGAAATCGTTAAAGGCTTTGGTTATAGTTATCGAGATTATCAAAGATTGGTAGATAAACTTCAAGTTCACGATAAAGAGATAGACTTAGCTTCTAGCTTACAACAAACAATGCTTAAAACAGATATTCCACAATTTGATAGTATTCAAATTGGCGTTATTTCAGTGGCGGCACAAAAAGTAAGTGGAGATTATTTTAATTTAATTGACCATAACGATGGCACAATGAGCTTTGCTGTTGCAGATGTCATTGGAAAAGGTATACCAGCTGCTTTAGCAATGAGTATGATAAAGTTTGGCATGGATTCTTATGGACACTCACAATTACCGAGTGATGGCTTAAAACGTTTAAATCGTGTTGTTGAAAAGAATATTAATCAAAATATGTTCGTCACAATGTTTTATGGTTTATATGAAGAAATGAACCATTTATTGTATTGTAGTTCAGCTGGTCATGAGCCTGGATATATTTATCGCGCTGAAAAAGAAGAATTTGAAGAAATTTCAGTTAGAGGTAGAGTGTTAGGAATCAGTTCACAAACACGATATCAACAACAAGAAATTCCAATATACCTTGATGATTTAATTATCATTTTAACGGATGGTGTGACTGAAGCTAGAAATAGTGAAGGTACCTTTATAGATAAACAAAAACTTTTAGAATATATTAAAAAACATAAACATATGCACCCACAAGATATTGTTCAAATTATCTATGAAGCAATTTTAAAGCTTCAAAACCCAAATAAAAAAGATGATATGACTATTTTGATTATAAAAAGAGTAAATTAATTTAAAAAAGAAGATTAGAAATTATTTCGATGGGTATATAATAATTTGAAATATAAATATGGTGGATACAGCGCTTAAAATGAAGATAAATATTTTTAATAAGTAGGAGTGTAATGAAATGAATCTTAATATAGAAACAACCACTCAAGATAAATTTTACGAAGTTAAAGTCGGTGGAGAATTAGATGTTTATACTGTGCCTGAATTAGAAGAGGTTTTAACACCTATGAGACAAGATGGAACTCGTGATATTTATGTTAATTTAGAAAATGTGAGTTATATGGATTCGACAGGTTTAGGTTTATTCGTAGGTACATTAAAAGCATTAAACCAAAATGATAAAGAACTATACATTTTAGGTGTGTCAGATCGTATCGGTAGACTATTTGAAATTACTGGTCTTAAGGATTTAATGCATGTTAATGAAGGAACGGAGGTCGAATAACATGCAATCTAAAGAAGATTTTATCGAAATGCGCGTGCCAGCATCGGCAGAGTATGTAAGTTTAATTCGTTTAACACTTTCTGGCGTTTTTTCGAGAGCTGGTGCTACATATGATGATATTGAAGATGCCAAGATTGCAGTTAGTGAAGCTGTGACAAATGCAGTTAAACATGCATACAAAGAAAAAAACAATGTGGGCATTATTAACATATATTTTGAAATTTTAGAAGATAAAATTAAAATTGTTATTTCTGATAAAGGTGACAGCTTTGATTATGAAACAACTAAATCAAAAATAGGTCCTTACGATAAAGACGAAAATATAGACTTTTTACGCGAAGGTGGCCTAGGTTTATTTTTAATCGAATCTTTAATGGATGAAGTGACAGTATATAAAGAATCTGGTGTGACAATCAGTATGACTAAGTATATAAAAAAAGAGCAGGTGCGAAATAATGGCGAAAGAGTCGAAATCAGCTAATGAAGTTTCACCTGAGCAAATTAACCAATGGATTAAAGAACACCAAGAAAATAAGAATACAGATGCACAAGATAAGTTAGTTAAACATTACCAAAAACTAATTGAGTCATTGGCATATAAATATTCTAAAGGACAATCACATCACGAAGATTTAGTTCAAGTTGGTATGGTTGGTTTAATAGGTGCCATAAATAGATTCGATATGTCCTTTGAACGGAAGTTTGAAGCCTTTTTAGTACCTACTGTAATCGGTGAAATCAAAAGATATCTACGAGATAAAACTTGGAGTGTACATGTTCCGAGACGTATTAAAGAAATTGGGCCAAGAATCAAAAAAGTGAGCGATGAACTAACCGCTGAATTAGAGCGTTCACCTTCTATCAGTGAAATAGCTGATCGATTAGAAGTTTCAGAAGAAGAAGTGTTAGAAGCAATGGAAATGGGACAAAGTTATAATGCGTTAAGTGTTGATCATTCCATTGAAGCTGATAAAGATGGTTCAACTGTTACGCTATTAGATATTATGGGGCAACAAGATGACCATTATGACTTAACTGAAAAACGTATGATTTTAGAAAAAATATTACCTATATTATCTGATCGAGAACGAGAAATCATACAATGTACGTTTATTGAAGGTTTGAGTCAAAAAGAGACAGGTGAGCGTATTGGTTTGAGTCAAATGCATGTATCACGACTTCAGAGAACGGCAATTAAGAAATTACAAGAAGCAGCACATAAATAAAATTTGCTTATTAATGATGCGTTTTATAATGAAAAATCCATATAATTATCCCTTGATTATTAAATTGAAATCGAGGGGTATTTTTAATTTAATTAAGATTTTCGAATTAATACATTAATAATGTAGTTTAATGTGTATCCACATAAATGTTGCGATATAGTATTAATAATTTAAGTGAAGAAGATATCTAATTGTCGGTTTAATTAAGTGGATTGCTATTAGAATAAAAAAAGTAGGCTTAGATTATGAAATTTAGGAAATGATGGTGTGTCATTTTCAATAATCTTAGTGCGTTTTAAAATATAGTATGACCTAATAATTCGTTTTTAATGTTTTGGAAGTGAAAATTGCATTAAGTATCATACCTTAATAGAAGTATTTTAGAATATGTTAAAATAAATGAGTAAATTTAAGAAAAAGTGTGGGTTAAGTAAATGGACAATCAATTGATTAATTCAATCATAGAGAAATATCAATTTAGTAAAAAACAAATTGAAGCAGTGTTAACACTGCTTGAAGAAAAAAATACAGTACCATTTATTGCGAGGTATCGAAAAGAGCAAACTGGTGGACTAGATGAAGTTCAAATAAAGCAAATTGATGACGAATACCAATATATGGTCAATTTACAAAAACGTAAAGAAGAAGTTATCAAAAATATAGAACAGCAAGGATTACTTACTGAGGAATTAAAGAAAGATATTTTAAAACAGAACAAATTACAACGTGTTGAAGACCTATATAGACCTTTTAAACAAAAGAAAAAGACTAGGGCAACTGAGGCGAAACGTAAAGGATTAGAACCATTAGCGATATGGATGAAGGCACGTAAACATGAAGTCTCAATTGAAGAAAAAGCACAACAATTTATAAATGAAGAAGTGCAATCGGTTGAAGATGCTATCAAAGGTGCGCAAGATATTATTGCGGAACAAATTTCAGATAATCCTAAATATAGAACAAAAATTTTAAAAGATATGTATCATCAAGGTGTGTTAACTACATCTAAAAAGAAAAATGCTGAAGATGAAAAAGGTATTTTTGAAATGTACTATGCATACAGTGAGCCAATTAAACGCATTGCTAATCATAGAGTTTTAGCTGTGAATCGTGGTGAAAAAGAGAAAGTATTATCTGTAAAGTTTGAATTCGATACGACATCAGTAGAGGATTTCATTGCACGTCAAGAAATCAATCATAATAATGTAAATCGCTGTTATATTTTAGAGGCGATTAAAGATAGCTTGAAACGCTTAATTGTCCCTTCGATAGAGCGTGAAATCCATGCTGATTTAACTGAAAAAGCTGAAAATCATGCAATAGATGTTTTTAGTGAAAACTTAAGAAATCTATTACTGCAACCTCCAATGAAAGGTAAACAAATATTAGGCGTAGATCCAGCATTTAGAACAGGTTGTAAATTAGCAGTCATTAATCCATTCGGTACTTTTATAGCAAAAGGTGTGATTTATCCGCATCCACCAGTTGCTAAAAAAGAAGCAGCAGAGAAGGATTTTGTACAAATGGTTAAAGCGTATGATGTGCAATTAATTGCAATTGGCAATGGTACAGCAAGTCGTGAAACAGAACAATTTGTTGCAGATTTAATTAAAAAGCATCAGTTGCCAGTACAATTCATCATTGTCAATGAAGCGGGCGCCTCAGTATACTCAGCATCAGAAATTGCTAGAGATGAATTTCCTGATTTTCAAGTGGAAGAAAGAAGTGCCGTATCAATTGGACGACGCGTTCAAGATCCATTAAGTGAATTAGTTAAAATCGATCCTAAATCTATTGGTGTCGGACAATACCAGCATGATGTTAATCAAAAAGCACTAGAAAATGCATTAACTTTCGTTGTTGAAACAGCAGTTAACCAAGTAGGTGTTGATGTCAATACAGCATCATCATCATTATTACAATATGTGTCTGGTCTAAGTTCGCAAATTGCTAAAAATATAATTGCATATAGAGAAGAAAATGGCGCAATAAAGCATAATAAAGAATTAAGCAAGATTAAGCGTTTGGGTGCTAAAACTTTTGAGCAGAGTATAGGATTTTTAAGAATAGTAGACGGGTCAGAGCCGTTGGATAATACATCGATTCATCCCGAAAGCTATAAAGTAACGTATCAGTTATTAGATAAACTCGGATTTGGTGGCAATGATTTAGGTAGTGATGCATTAAAAGCTAAATTAAATTCATTGGATATGGATGAACTGGCGATTGAATTACAAGTCGGTGTACCTACATTAGAGGATATTATTAAATCCTTGAAAGCACCTAATCGAGATCCAAGGGATGAGTTTGAAACACCAATACTTAAATCCGATGTGCTATCAATTGAAGATTTAAAAGAAGGAATGAAATTGAGTGGCACAGTTAGAAATGTAGTAGATTTTGGAGCATTTGTAGATATAGGTGTTAAACAAGATGGACTTGTCCATGTTTCGAAACTTTCTAAGAAGTTCGTAAAAAATCCAATGGATATTGTCAGTGTCGGTGATATCGTTGACGTTTGGATTTACAGTATTGACAAAAATAAAGACAAAGTATCATTAACGATGATTGATCCACATGAATAATGACAAACTTCAGCGAATGGTTGAGAACCTTTCGGAAGAAAAATTTGGACGTACATTTCGACATTGTGCATATTTTAATAAAAGGTTACGTACAACAGGCGGACGTTATCTTTTAAAGTCCCATGATATTGAAATTAATCCAAAACAATATGAGCATTATGGAGAAGATGCTATTGTAAAAATTATACTGCATGAATTATGTCATTATCACTTGCATATTGCTGGTAAAGGTTATCAACATAAAGATCAAGATTTTAAACGATTGAGTCAACAGGTTGGAGCGCCTAGATTTTGTAACAGCATTGAAAGCTATCAACAACGGGCGAATTATGAATATTATTGCACTAAATGTCATGCAAAATATATACGTATCCGTAAAGTTGATACGAATCGTATGCGTTGCGGACATTGTAATGGAAAATTAAGAATGAAAAGACAATTGAAATAAGTACAATACAAATAGAGCTAATTCGAGTATATGTAAGATTATTTATGAGTTGTATGGAATTTATATAGAATTTATCAGTGAGTTATTTTGATTGGTAAACATAGTAATTGAATAAGAAGAAATTGTGTTTATAAAATGTTTAAAGCCGAGATTGTCGTAATTTAATACTTCACAATCGCGGCTTTTCTACTTTTGATATAGGTAATGGCATAAATTGTGACTTGATAGGATGAAATTCAATTGATTAGATTAAAAATCTTGGCGTATTTTAGTAATGAATAATATATAAACTTTACCCAATTAAAGCTTTAAAGTAGCACAAAAGATAATTATACATTTTTAATGACATTTTGATTGAATTTATCTATTGACTGTACAGCTTATAGTTAGTATGATTAAACACGTTCCTTAAAAAAGAACAAATTAAATAAACTTTGATTTGAAAGACAGTCAATTCTAAATTTAATTTATAAAATATGTTGACAATAAGTTCTTAATGTTTTATTATAAATAACGTTGTGTTAACAACTGATAACACAAATTAATTTAATGTAAAAAAACGATTAAAAGTTATTGACAAATATTTTTAATTATAATATAATAAATAACGTTCTGAAAAACGAAGATGTTTTAAATGCCTATATCCGCGGTCGTGGCGGAATGGCAGACGCGCTAGGTTGAGGGCCTAGTGGGAGAAATCCCGTGGAGGTTCAAGTCCTCTCGGCCGCATCAAAATTCTTAATTAAATAAGCGGGTGTAGTTTAATGGCAAAACCTCAGCCTTCCAAGCTGATGTTGTGGGTTCGATTCCCATCACCCGCTCCATAGATAATTTTAATGAACATTGAAAACTGAATGACAATATGTCAACGTTAATTCCAAAAAACGTAACTATAAGTTACAAACATTATTTAGTATTTATGAGCTAATCAAACATCATAATTTTTATGGAGAGTTTGATCCTGGCTCAGGATGAACGCTGGCGGCGTGCCTAATACATGCAAGTCGAGCGAACGGACG
>NZ_JBSZQY010000002.1:0-125529 GCF_054165785.1 Staphylococcus sp. SA22
GTATTTCAAAGTAAAATTACATGTTAATACGTAGTATTAATGGCGAGACTCCTGAGGGAGCAGTGCCAGTCGAAGACCGAGGCTGAGACGGCACCCTAGGAAAGCGAAGCCATTCAATACGAAGTATTGTATAAATAGAGAACAGCAGTAAGATATTTTCTAATTGAAAATTATCTTACTGCTGTTTTTTAGGGATTTATGTCCCAGCCTGTTTATTATTTAACGTCTACCTCTAGGATTAAAAGCATCTTTAAGCCCTTCCCCTACAAAGTTTATACTTAATATAGTTAATGTAATCATTATAGCAGGTGGCATCCATATCCACGGTTTACCACTTATAACATCACCTTCTTGAGCATCACTCAACATATTACCCCAAGATGGGATTGCTTTACTAATTCCGAATCCTAAAAAACTCAATCCTGATTCCACTACAATCATACCGGCAAATAACAATGTTGCTTGTACGATAACTACACTTAATATATTCGGCAAAAGATGTTTCAAAATAATTTTATATGTGGGTGTACCAATTGATTTTGCTGCCAAAAAGTATTCATTTTCTTTTTCTTGAAGTACTTTACCACGAACGAGTCTTGCAATACCTCCCCAACTTAATACGATAATAACTAGAACAAGAATTATGGCAGATCCATAAGGATTTTTAATTTTATCTCCAAGTGCGGCATTTAATACAATTGCAAATATTAAAAACGGAAATAACATAACAAATTCGGTTATTCTCATTAATAATGTATCAACAATACCTCCAAAATAACCAGAAATCACTCCAACTGTAATTCCAATCAAAAGCATTCCTATTGTAGATGTAATTCCAATGGATAATGAAATACGACCTGCATATAACAAACGACTAAAGTTATCCCTACCACCAGAGTCTGTACCAAGAATGTTTTGTGCTGTCATTTCACCTTTTATATTTAATAAATCTTGTTGGTTCACTGGAAAAGGAGCTATTAATGGCGCTATAATTGATACAATAGTTATGATTAATAAAAAAATAATCGATAACATTGCAATTTTATTATGAATAAATTTAGACAATGCAATTTTAAAAGGCGATTTTGACTTATTTTACATTCTAATCCCCCCTAGTTACTTCTAATTCTTGGATCTATAAATCCATAAGTAATATCAGAAATCAAATTACCCAGTAAACCTAAAAATGAGAAAAATAACGTTAATGCCATCATTAATGGATAGTCTTGGCCTATTACCGATTCTAAAAATAATTTACCGATACCGTTATATGAAAAGATAGTCTCCGTAATCACAGCTCCACCTAAAATACTTACAATATCAGCACCTAAAAATGTAATAATAGGTATTAGAGAATTTCTCAATATATGTTTATTATAAATTTTATTCATAGATAATCCTTTTGACCTTGCCGTCAATACATAATCTTTTTTAGAATTTTCAATAATATCATTACGTAAATATTGAATATAACCAGCAGTAGATAATAATCCTAAAGTTAATGCAGGTAAAAATGTATGATAAATTTTACTCATATAATATTCAAAAGTACCTTCTTTAAGGTTAATATCAACAGAACCTTGAAACGGAAACCATTGTAATTCAAAAGAAAAAATAAAAATTGCAAATACTCCCGCAATAAAAGATGGAATGGCTAACATCAAATAATTAAATATTTGCACAGTATAATCCGTCAAACTGTAAGAATATCTACCTGACGTTATTCCTAAAGCAAATGAGATAATATAAGTAATAATTAATGACATAGCACCGAGTAATATTGTATTTGGAATTCTTTCCTCAATAACATCAATTACCGGCCTTTTATATTTGATTGACTCCCCTAAATCACCGTGTATAACATGATTGACCCATCTAATGTATTGATGTGGTATTGAGTCGTTGAGACCTAACTTTTCTCTTTGTGCATTTATTGCTTCTTGTTTTATTTTACCGTTTTGTAGATCTGAAAATGGATCTCCTGGTTGTATGATTGCTAATGAAAATACAACTATTGAGATTAAAATTAGTAACGGGATCATTAACCCTAATCTTTTAAGTATTAATTTAATCATTTAAATCACCTACTTTATCTACGTAGAAACAAGCAACTTGATGTTCGTTACCAATGTCCTTTAATTCTGGCATACTTTTTTTGCACATATCTTGAGCAATTGGACATCTAGTATGGAAAGGACAACCTTGTGGCGGATTACTTGGCGAAGGTAATTCTCCCTTTAATATAATTCTATTTTTATTTAGCTTATCAATTTGTGGTATTGATGAAATCAACGCTTTTGTATATGGATGTTTGGGATTTTCATAAATTTCTTTATCAGATGCGATTTCAACTATATGACCTAAATACATAACTCCAATGACATCACTTATATGTTTTACTACACTTAAATCATGTGCAATAAATAAATAGCTTAAGTTAAATTGTTCTTGTAAATCTTTTAATAAATTCAGTACTTGAGATTGAACAGATACATCTAATGCACTTACAGGCTCATCAGCAACAATTAAACTCGGACGCAAAGCCAATGCTCTTGCAATTCCCACTCTTTGTCTCTGTCCACCTGAAAATTCATGTGCATATTTATAATATGCATCTTCACTTAGGCCAACACATTTTAATAAATATAGTACTTCTTTTTTTATTTCTTCTTTTGGCAATTTTTTATAATTTAAAATAGGTTCTGAAATGATATCTCCAACCATTTGCATCGGATTCAATGATGCATACGGATCTTGAAATATCATCTGATATTGTTGTCGTGATTTTCTCAGTTTTTTACCTTGTAACCTTGTTATATCTTCACCATTAACAATTATTGAGCCTGAAGTTGCATCTTCAAGCCTGATAATCACTTTACCTAACGTTGACTTACCACAACCCGATTCTCCTACTAATCCAAAAGTTTGTCCTTTTTTTATTGAAAACGATACGTCATCAACAGCTTTAACGTACTGAGTTTTTTGTAATAATCCAGTTTTAATTTTGTAGTATTTTTTTATGTGATTTACTTCTAAAATATTTTCCATTCTTATATCTCCTTATATTCATTTTGGTACAAATGACAACGTACAATGACGTCTTCACAAACATGCATTTTAGGAGATTGATTATTACAAATATCCAGTTTTTTGTTACATCTATTTGCAAATCTGCACTTATTTACGTGAAATGCTTGAATTGATGGCACAATTCCTTCTATCGTTTCAAGTCGTTTCTGCTCTTCTTTAAGTTTTGGAATTGTAGATAATAATTTTTGGGTATAAGGATGTTTCGGATTGTGTAGTATTTCTTTTATGCCTCCAAATTCTACAATTTGACCTGCATACATAACCAAAACTTTATCGCAAAATTCAGCAACCACACTCAAATCATGTGTAATCATCATAATTGCCATTTGCGTTTCCTTTTGCAATTCTTTTAATAAGTCTAATATTTGAGCTTGAATCGTGACATCCAAAGCAGTTGTAGGTTCATCAGCAATTAATAATTTGGGAGAACATGAAATGGCCATTGCAATCATTACTCTTTGCCTCATACCACCAGATAATTGATGAGGATAGCTATTTAATATTTCATCTTGTCTTGCAATTCCAACTTTTTTTAGTAAATCTTTTGCTAAGTTATTTGCTTCTTTTTTAGAAATTTTTTTATGTGATTTTATAGATTCCACTAGTTGATTTTTTATGGTAAATACCGGATTTAAAGCAGTCATAGGTTCTTGAAAAATCATAGCAATATCATTTCCTCGAATATCTAGCAATTGCTTCTCATTGAGCGTATCGATTCGTTTACCATCAAATATAACTTCTCCATTACTTAGTTTAGATATCTTTTCTGGTAATAATTTAATAATTGACTTACTTAATATGGACTTATCGCAACCAGATTCCCCTACTATACCCAAAACTTCTCCTTTAGATAATTCAAAAGAAATATTTTCAACAGTTGCTAACCATTCATTATCTATTTTTAATGATGTTTCTAAATCTTTAACCTCTAACAATACATTATTCATAACATCCCCCCATATAAGTAAACCTCGACAAAATCGTCGAGGTTACATTACTAAGCTTCTTTAGTTAAATTATATAAACTTTGATCAGTTCCAATTTCAATGTCTAAGTTTCGTACTTTATCGTTAACAATAGTTATCGATTTACCTTGGAACATTGGTAATCCAGGTAACTCATCATTCATATATTTTTGCCATTTTACATAAATATCTTTACGTTTCTTTTCATCAATGCCTACTTTTTCGAAGTCTAATGCATCATCTAAATATTGATCTGATTTTGGTAAAACTGTTCTCATTTCATTTTGAGGTCTATCAGTATGGTATAAATCTGATGGATCTGGATCTGTACCTCCTGCCCATGATCTGAAGTACACTTCCATATCTTTAGATGCATTTGCTAAGTCATCATTATATTTACCGAATTCTACTAACTTCACATTTGTTTTCAAGCCAACTTTTTCCCAGAAATCTTTTATCGCAGCAGTTCTTGGTTCAAAAGTAGGATTTGAACCTGAATAATGTTTAAAGTTAATCTCAAATTTATTACCTTTAGGATCTTCTCTAAATCCGTCACCATCTCTATCTTTATAACCTAACTTATCTAAGATTTTTTTAGCTTTTTCAGGATCATATTTATAATCGTTTAGTTCCTTAGGATCAGCTGCTATCCAATGCATTGATGGTACAAAACTATTTATTTCACTAGCGTAACCATTGAAAAATGCTTTGATCCATTTTTCTCTATCAATTGCATAAAGCATTGCTTTACGTAATTCTTTGTCTTCATATTTTGGTCTCACTTTACCAGTTTTATTAGCTTTTTTATCGTAATCATGAGATACGAATCCTATTAAACCGTAGTCTAAGCTTGGCGCAGATAATACCTTGAGACCAGCATTAGATGACTTAGCATCTTTTGCCATTGCACCGGTAGCATCATTCGCAACATCAATATCGCCTTTTTCCATTGCCTTAATAATTTGAGCTTGATCAATAACTTTTAAATTGATTTTGTCTAGTGCAGGCTTACCTTGCCAATAATCATCAAATTTAACGAGTTGAACAGCCTCACCTGGAACAATTTTCTTAACTTTATACGGTCCAATACCAATAGGGTATTTTCGGATTTTATCTGATTTCGCTAAATCTTTAATTGGTACATCTGATAAATATTTTTTACTTAATAAAGGTCCAGTAATAAATCCTGTTAAGTAATTTTCTTGTTTTTTATCAAATGTAACCTGCATAGTGTAGTCATCTATTTTCTTCAATCCGCTAATATGATCAGTTTTTCCTTCATGATAATCTTTCGCACCTTGGATATTTTCTACACTTGGATAATAAGCACCTTCGTAATCCTTGTTAGCTAAGACTTCAATTGAATAAATCCAATCATCAATTTTCAATTCATTACCATCATGCCATTTAATACCTTTTTTAATTTTAAATTCTATTTTCTTAGCCGGCTCGATGTCCTTCCATGAAGCAATATATGCCTTAGGACGTATTTTTTTATCAATTGCTAATAAGCTTTCGTTAAAATATCCTTCAACTACAGCATCTGCATGTGTACTATTTAATAACGAAGAATAAACGCCACTTGGCGGTGCTGTTAATGCTACATTTAAGGTACCGCCTTTATGTTTTGAGATTTCTGTTTTAGTAGCATCTTTTACTCCTTCATTTTTATTACTGCTTTTTCCGCAAGCACTCAACACTAAAACGATAACAATAAGTATTGAAATATATTTAATTAGCTTCCCCATTTATATGCCTCCTACTTTCAATCTAATTTTTTTCTTTTTAGTTTACTCATAGAAAAAATTATTACAAGTTTATTTTTAGAATATTCAGTTATTAATGCATTTAATCAATTTCAGTAATTTAAAAAACGACTTATTTTAATTTTTTATTCCCAAAGTTTTTCTGCAACACAAAAAGACTGGAGATATATCTCCAGCCTAATTTACAAAGCATATTATTTTTTCTTCTTACCTGTTACTTTATCTATCGATTTATCAATATATACATGTTTAAGTGAGTTATTTGGACCAAATTTATGGTAAATCAATCCTTTTACTTGAGGATTTGTTAAATGTGCAACACCTTTTTGATAAATTGGTGCTACCGGTGCATCTCCTAGGAACATTTCTTCTGCTTTTTTCAAGTTTTCATATCGTTCGTTCGTTTGAAGTGCCAATTTGGTTCTTGCTACTTTAAGTAATTGATCGTATTCTTTATTACCCCAGTCTGTATTATTTTGTGCGCTACCTGTGGTCATTGTTTCTAAGTAAGCCATAGGATCAGGGTAATCTGCAGACCAACCACTAAGTGATGCTTCAAAATTGTTACTCAGTTCTAATGATACTCTTTGTTTGAACGGCAATTGCTTAATTTTCAAAGTAACTCCTGGTAAATTTTTCTCAACTTGCGATTTGATATATTCAGCAGATATTTTTGCATCTGGTGTATCTTCTGTGTTCATTGAAAATGTCAATTCATTTTTACCTAACTCTTTTTTAGCTTTGTCCCAGTGTTCTCTTGCTTCTTTAGGATTATATTTTAAAGGCGAATTCATGGTACTCGCATAATCTTTGCCATTAGGCGCTTTCGCAATGCCTTTGGCTGTTAATGTATCGGAAGGAATTGAGCCATTGTTTTTCACTGAATCTACGTATCCTTTTTTATCTATTGCTTGCGCGATAGCCAATCTTAAATTTTTGTTTTTAAAATCAGGATATTGTTTTTCATTCATTTTCACAAAAAATGTCCCAGTCGTTAACACAAAGTTTAATCCTTTATTATCTTTATATTTATTTACTTGATCTGCTGTAATAACTGCGTCATCTACTGATTCAGTATCATACAATGATGCACCTGCTTGTAAGTCTTTAATAACTTTATAATTCACTTTATCTAATTTTACATTCTTTTTATCCCAATAATACTGATTTTTAGATAGTAAGGTTTTATCTTCTTGTTTCCAATCATCAACTTTAAATGGACCATTGTATACCGCTCTATCAGCTGCCGTACCGTAATTTTTACCATATTTTTTGGCAACTTTTTCATTTTGAGGTGCAAATGTATTTAGTGCTAATAATTGATTAATATATGGAACCGGCTTTTCTAATTCAATTTGTAATGTTTTATCATCTAATGCTTTGATACCTAATTGCTCTACAGGTTTCTTACCAGTACTAATATCACTCGCATTTTTAATGTCCCCCATAATGTATGCAAATTCAGAACCTGTTTTAGGGTCAACTGTTTTTCTCCAAGCATAAACAAAGTCTTGTGCAGTCACTTTGTCACCATTGCTCCATTTAGCATCGTTTCTTAATTTAACCTTTAAAGTTTTACCATCTTTACTCTTTTCAGGAAAAGCTTTCGCAACACCTAACACCGGTTTGTCACCTTTTCCTAATGTATATAAACCTTCGAATGTTTGCGCAGTCACTTCAGAAGATATTTCATCCGTTATTAATGATGTATCAAGGGATGTTAAGTCTGCTGACAAAATTTTTCTGAATACTTGACCTTTATCTGAATAAATACCATCATCATTAGCACAACCACTTAATGCAATTGTGGCAACCAATATTAAAATCAGCGCTTTCAACTTTCTTGTCATTTCATTTCCCCCTTCCCCTTAATCTTGTGTCACCAACAAATTTTTTCGTAGTCGTGCCGCTTCATCTTCAGTACTAAAAACAAAATGCTTTGGTCTTATTTCATGTAATTGTCTTAAATGATTATTTGCTTCATCATCAATATAACTAAATCGTTTGCGACTACGTTCCGATTCAGGATCCGGTTGAGGAATTGCCGACAATAAAGACTTAGTATAATCATGTAATGGATATTGATAAATATCGTCTGCTGGTCCGATTTCTACAATTTTCCCAAAATGCATGACTGCAATTCGATCAGAGATATACTTCACCATTGATAAATCATGTGCAATAAATAGGAATGTAATACCTTTTTCACGCTGTAATTTTAATAACAAATTGACTACTTGAGCTTGAATTGAAACATCCAATGCTGAAATAGGTTCATCTGCTATAATAAATTCTGGTTCAACGGCTAATGCACGGGCAATTCCAATACGTTGGCGTTGTCCACCTGAAAATTCATGAGGATAACGATTGGCATGTTCTTTACTTAATCCAACAGTTTCAAGTAAATCATAGACACGTTTTTTACGGTCACGTTTATCAGTTGCTAAATGATGGATATCAATGCCTTCAGCTACTATATCCATTACTTTTAACCTAGGATTTAAAGACGCATATGGGTCTTGAAAAATCATCTGTATCTTTTTATTAAATTTAAGCAAATCTTTACGTTTACGAATCTTTTGTATATCAATACCCTCATACAAAATTTCTCCACTTGTAATATCATTAAGTTTGATAATTGATTTACCAGTTGTAGATTTACCGCACCCCGATTCTCCTACTAAACCTAATGTTTCCCCTTTGTATATTTCAAACGAAATATTTTCAATCGCTCTCACTTCGTTTTTCTTTCCTGCGTTAAAATATTGCTTTAAATTTTTAATAGATAATAGCACTTCATCATTTTTCATTGAACGACACCCTTTCTACCTTGAGTGGTTTTTCATAATTATTAGGCATCGGTTTCATACGTTGTTTTACCAGCTCGGGTAGTTCAACTTTTGGTGCACGTGCGTCTAATAACCAAGATTTCACAAAATGTGTCGGTGAAACTTTAAACCACGGTGGTTCTACTTTAAAATCAATATCTAATGCATATTGACTACGTCTAGCAAATGCATCACCTTTAGGTGGGTGTAATAAATCAGGTGGCGCTCCAGGAATCGCTAGTAATGGTGTGTCATTTGTTGTTGATAAATCAGGCATTGACGATAATAATCCCCATGTATATGGATGCTTTGGATCATAAAATATTTCGTTAACATCTCCTGTTTCAACCATTTGACCACCATACATAACTGCCACTCTATCAGCAATATTCGCAACAACCCCTAAATCATGCGTTATAAAAATAATTGCTGTATCGATTTTTTGTTGTAGTTCTTTCATTAAATCTAAAATTTGTGCCTGCATCGTTACGTCTAATGCAGTCGTTGGTTCATCAGCAATGAGCACTTTAGGTTCACAAGCTAATGCGGTTGCAATAACAATTCTTTGCCTTTGTCCACCTGAAAATTGATGTGGATATGCTTTAAATCTTTTTTCTGCATTTGGTAAACCTACAAGATTTAGTATTTCCAATGCGCGCTTTTTAGCTTGTGCTTTACTATAATTTTTGTGCTTAATTAATGGTTCCATGACTTGTTTACCAATTTGCATCGTTGGGTTTAAAGATGTCATTGGATCTTGAAAGATCATTGAAATATCTTTGCCACGTAATTTAATTAACTCATTTTCAGGTTTTTTTGCTAAATCTTCCCCTAAAAATAAAATTTCTCCCTTTTTAATTCTTCCTGTGTCCCCTTGGAATAATTTTGTAATTGCTTTTGTTGTTACAGATTTACCTGAACCTGATTCACCAACAATTGCCAATGTTTCCCCTTTGTTTAAATAAAAATCTACACCTCTCACTGCCTGCACTTCCCCTGCTGTAATATCAAAGGAAACATGCAAATCATTTACTTCTAATATTCTTTCAGTCATATGCTATGCCCCCTTTTATTTACGCATTTTCGGATCAAATGCATCACGTAATCCATCACTAAATAAGTAAAAGAATAGAATTAATAAACTTAAAATCATTGCTGGTATAAATAATTCATGTGGATAAATTAATAACATTGCGCGCCCATCATTTACTAATGACCCTAACGATGTTTGAGGTGCGGGTACACCTATACCAATGAAACTTAAAAATGCTTCGAAGAAAATAGCACTAGGTACTGTAAACATTGATGTAACCACGATAGCACCTAACGTATTAGGTAAAATATGCTTAAATATCAATTTGAATTTTGAAGCCCCCAATGTTTTCGAAGCCATGACAAACTCTTGATTTTTCAATTTTAAAAATTCTCCACGTACAACTCTGCTCATGCCTAACCAGCCTGTGATAGACATAGCCAATATAATTGTCCAAATGGATGGTTCAAAAATTAATACAAATAAAATTACGACAATTAAATTCGGAATAGATGCTATGACTTCAAGTATACGTTGCATAATCGTATCGACACGTCCACCGAAGAATCCAGAAATCGCACCATATACAACGCCAATAAAAATATCTAACATCGCTGCAACAACACCGATAAACAATGAAATTTGAGCACCTTTCCATGTTCTTGTCCATAAATCTCGACCCAACTGATCAGTACCAAACCAATAATTTTCTTTAGCATTTGCTGCTTTATAAGCATCCTTGCCATCTGCATCTTTACCATCAAAAGGTAAAAATGGAACTTTGTCTAATACAGGTATTTTTGCCGGAAGATTTCTATGTTGTACATTTTGTTCAGCATAATCATGTTTATTTATAACTGGACCGATAAAAGCAAATATTACAATGATAATTAAACCTATCATACCGACAACAGCTAACTTATTTCGTTTTAACTGAGCCCAAGCATCTTGCCAAAAGTTTTTGCTTTCTCGTTGCATTTCAGGTTCCTGATTCAAATCTAATTCTCTAATAATAAAATCAGATGATGCGATAGCGTCAGAGGTATGCGTCATAGCTGCATTAGAATGATCGTCGTTAATCGACAAATTGTTTTTATTTTCAGCCATTATTTTTTACCTCCCTGAACACGAATTCGTGGATCTATCACACCGTACAAAATATCTACAATAAAAATAGAAACGATAAACAATGTGCTAAATAATAGTGTGATTGCCATGATTACTGAGAAATCATTTGTTGTAATTGAACGTACGAATTGATCCCCTAATCCAGGAACCCCAAAAATATTTTCAATTGTTAAAGTGCCTGTTAAAATACTTGCTAACATGGGAACGATAATTGTAATAATTGGAATTAAAGCATTTCTAAGTGCATGTCCAAAAAGTACACGCATTGTCGAATTACCTTTAGCTCTCGCTAATAAAATGTAGTCTGAACTTAATACCTCTATCATCTCTGCTCTTATGTATCTGGCGACAGTTGCTAAAACAGCTGCAGATAATGCAAGTGACGGTAATACCGCGGTCGAAAAACCTTCCCATCCAGCTACTGGGAACCATCTTAATTTAACTGCAAATACATATTGTAAAAGTACAGCAAGTACAAAAGATGGTACAGATACTGCAATAACTGAAATAACTGTAGTTGTATAGTCAACCCAAGAATTTTGTTTAGTAGCTGCTGCAACACCTAAAATAAGTCCCAGTATCACACCGATGAACATTGCTGTAAGACCCATTTCAAAAGAAGGTAGTAGTCTCGGTTTAATCAAATCCCACACAGGTTGATTATGATACTGGAATGAATTACCAAAATCGCCTGTAACAACATTTTTTAAATAATGTAAATACTGCGTAGCTACAGGATCATTTAATCCATATTTTTCATTTAAAATTTCTTTTTGTTCAGCATTTAATTTAGCATCGTTAAATGGCGAACCTGGCATTAATTTCATTAAGAAAAATGTAATTGTAATAATAATAAATAAAGAAATAAGCATATAAATAAATCGTTTGAAAATATATTTCCCCATCTAATCCCCTCCTCTAACAAATTCCGATTTCTAAATTTCCATTCCCTTCAAAATTTTCTGAAATCTTAACTAATATTATATATACAATATTTACTATATATCAATATTTTTTTGCTTTAAACTAATGAAGAATGATTGATTTTAGAATTTCAATAAAACTGAAGAAATTAAAAAATCATTCCTCAATGTCTCATTTTAATGTAAACTATGCGTAAGAGTTTTCTATAAGTGGGAGTGATCAAATGTTGAAAAAATGGCTTGGAATGGCACTAATAACCCCAATGTTAACGTTTATTATATGGGTTTTTAATAGCCATACTATCATTACATATTTAAATATATTGTTTTATGTTTCATTAATTATTTTTATTAGCATATTTTTGATTTTACTTGTACAAGAAGGCATTTTTGATGCGACAAGTTATGGTTTTAGAAGATTAAAGTATCAAATGTCATCTTCGAAAAAGAAGAAGTCTATCTCTGATGATCCATTTTTCAACCCACAAGAGGTAAAAAAAGAGCATTACTTTGTTTCTACATGGATAATGCCCTTATTATTAATAAATATTTTATATTTTATTATGACGATTGTGCTGTCGCTCATCTTAGTATAAAGAAACAGAAAAATCTTCAGTAACTAAAACAACGTTACTGAAGATTTTTATAATTATGCTTCAAATTTCTTGAATACTAATACTGCGTTATGTCCACCGAATCCTAAGCTATTACTCATTGCATAAGTAATATCAAGGTCTTGCGCTTCATTTGGAACAATATCCAAATCACATTCTGGATCTGGTGTTACCGCATGAATTGTCGGTGCGACTTTAGAGTCTTTAATTGAAAGCGCTGAGAAGATTGCTTCAATTCCACCTGTTGCACCAAGTAAGTGACCAGTCATTGATTTTGTTGAGCTAACTTTTAAGTGTTTAGCTGCTTCACCAAATGTATTTTTAATAGCTTTAACTTCATTTAAGTCACCAACAGGAGTACTTGTACCATGGGCATTTAAGTATTGTACATCTTTAGGTTCAATACCAGCATCATCCATAGCTGCTTGCATTGCTCTAGAACCGCCTTCACCTTCTGGAGCTGGCGCTGTAATATGATAAGCATCACCTGTAGTACCATAGCCAACTATCTCAGCATAAATATTGGCACCTCGAGCTTGTGCTGATTCTAAAGATTCGATCACTAAAATACCAGCACCTTCACCCATAACAAAACCGTCTCTACCTTCTTGGAATGGACGACATGCTGTTTCAATGTCATCATTTGTAGAAAGCGCTCGACTTGCACTGAAACCTGCAATTGCCATATGAGTAATTGGAGCTTCCGTACCACCAGTAATCATTGCATCTGCATCACCGCGTTGCACAATTTTAAATGCTTCTCCGATTGAGTTTGTACCAGTTGCACATGCTGTAACTGTTGCACCATTTGGTCCTTTTGCACCTAAGTCAATGGATACTTGCCCAGTTGCCATATCAGGAATTAACATTGGTACGAAAAATGGACTCACACGTCTTGGGCCTTTATCCATTAATTGTTTATGTGCAATTTCAAATGTTTCCATACCACCGATACCAGAACCAATCCATACACCGATTCGATCTGCAGTATTTTCATTGATATCTAATTGCGCATCTTTAACAGCCTCTCTAGCTGCTACAATTGCATATTGAGTAAATCTATCCATACGACGCGCTTCTTTTTTGTCGATATGATCTTCAATATTAAAGTTTTTAAGTTCTCCTGCTAAGTGAACGCTATAAGGTTCAGTATCGATACGTGTAATTTTATCGATACCATTTACGCCTTTTAGAGCATTCTCCCATGTTGTTTTGACATCATTACCGATTGGAGAAAGGGCTCCCATACCTGTAATAACTACTCTTTTATTTTGACTCATTCGTTATCCTCCTATTTTCCCCATTTTATTGTCATTGCGCCCCAAGTTAGGCCGCCACCGAATCCGACAAGAACAATTGTATCATCATCTTTGAGTTTACCATTTTTTAATTCTTGATCGATACTTAAAGGTATTGACGCAGCTGAAGTATTTCCATATTTATTTACAGAAACACTCATTTTGTCTTTTGAAATACCTAAGCGTTCTCTAGCTGATTCCATAATTCTAATATTAGCTTGATGAGGAATAAATAAATCTATATCATCTGATGTTAAATTCGCTTTTTCAACTACACGTGTTGATGCATCACCCATAATTCTAACAGCAAATTTAAATACTTCTCGACCATTCATTTTCAGTTTACCAGTATCTTTATCTAAATATAAATGTTTACCACCAGTGCCATCAGAACCCATTTCATAACTTATAATACCTCTGCCTTCTGAAACTTCACCGATGATAACCGCACCTGCACCATCTCCAAATAGAACTGCAGTAGAACGGTCAGTTAAATCTGTTATTTTAGATAATTTATCTGCACCGACAACTAAAATATTATGATAATCTCCAGATTGAACATATTGTTTAGCTGTAATCATTGAATACATAAATCCAGAACATGCTGCTAGTTGATCCATAGAGGCAACTTTGCCCGTCCCTAAACGTTCTTGCAACATATTTGCAACAGTTGGAAATGGCATATCTCCAGTTGCTGTGGCAACAATTATCATATCTATATCTTCGGGCTGAATACCAGCGTCAGCGATTGCTTTTACACTTGCTTCATATGCTAAATCTGAAGTATCTTGATCGTCATCTGCCCAATGTCTTTCTTTAATTCCAGTCATCTTAGAAATCCATTCATCAGATGTATCTAAAAATTGCTCAAAATAGGCATTGTCAATAATCTTTTCTGGCGCATATGCACCAAAACCTTTAATACCCACGTTCATAGTTGAACACCTTCTTAATAAAATTTTTAATACCAGGTATTAATTTAACATAGATTACTTTTTAAACTCAAGTCAGAGGTAGGAATATTGACTAGTTAATAAAATTTTAATGCTTTATTATCGTCAAATTTCAGTATGAAATTGGTTTTAATGCGCTTAAATTAGAATAGCCATTCAGATAAAATCATTTATTTAAACTGTATAATATGGTCAAAATATATGAGATGTTACTATACAAATTTCTAACTTTCACTTAAAATAAAATATATATAATTAAAGTGGAGGTAGAATGACATGAAACACCTCGTAACATTCTTTTGGGCATTATTATTAATGCAAATGGTTAACTTTGTACTTAATAGCCTAGTAGGTGGAGACAGCTTAAATGTAGTGAATCCAATTATCATGGCAGTATTGTTCACGATTTTTACAGCAATTTTTGCTGCAGTAATTAAACCACCGAAAGATTCATCACAATAACTATTTAGTATAAAATGAAATATGTCTTTCTTATTATTGAAGCTGCCCAGATAAAGGCGGCTTTTATTTTTGGCCATTAATGTTTTGTATTATGAATATTTTAAAGCTCAATGACCTCTAACCCATCACATTAAAATTTAGAAAAAGCCTTAATACAAAGATGTCATTTACGAGTAATCTTTGTATCAAGGCAATTATATTATAATCATCACTGTAAAATTAAATGCTTCATGTTGAATTTGATAATTTTAAGTGTTTATTTAGTTTTTACATTAATATCAATTTGTTTAATTGAATTTGAATCAAACAAGTTTGCTGTATAACTATCTTTCTTTAAATCAACTTCTTTTTTACTGCCATCTTTCCAAGTAATCGTGTAAACGGCAGATTTTGCATTTCGAATCTTCTCAGGTGTTACACCACGTTCATCATATAATAAAGCTTTAACTTTATTCCCTAAATCTAAATATGATAATTGGCTATCTTTTGGTAAATTTAAGTAAGATTGATTGAAAGCCATAATGCCATCTACTGCGATTGTATATGGAACATTTTGCATTTCTTTAGCTTTTTGAGTTGCCGGTAGTTTGTCCTTTTCTGCTGCAGATACCTCATTACTTGCCACAGTAGCGCCAGTCGTTGCGATCATGCCCAGTGCCAAAGTTACAGTTATAAATGATTTTAATTTCATATAATCTCTCTCCTTTGTGAGTTAAAGTATCTTACAAAATCAATATAACACAAATCTAAAAGTTTCAAAAATTATAAGTATGTAAATTGTTTACTTGTTTTTAAAAATTAATTTTAATTAATGTAAAAGCTATAATTGTTAATACTTTCTATTTTTTCGAATAAATTCACATTACAATAACTAAGTTTACATTACTTAAATTTAATTACTTCTTTGCATTATAGCGAACGCCGTACCTAATATATAAATTAAATCCCTTGTTTCTTCATACTTTTAATTGAACAATTTTATATTGATGAGATATTTAGTATTAAATTTTTCTTCCTATAAGGTTAATACTTGTTTGATCAATTTTATGTTGATTTACTTCTTTTAAAAATTCATTCAAGTAGAACCCATTCTTCAAATTTAAAGAATGACCTAATGCATAAACGGTTAATTCATATTGATGATCTTTATCAGGTGGTGTTGGTCCTACATAGTGATTTTCTATTTCTGAAAAATCTTCAGCCAACAACCCACTAGTAAAGCTATTTTTACCTTGTACATAGTCACCCTTTGTTCTTGATAAATCTGCTTTTATAGAAATTGAATTGCCACTAACACTTACATTAGCTACACTCCAATGAATCCATGCAAAGCCACACACAGGAATTGCATCATAGTCAATTAAAGACCAAGCAAGATATTTAGTCCCTTCCGGTAATTCAGTTACTTCAAATGGAAATGATTTAATTGGATTCCCGTTAATAGAATCACTCACATCTGCACCTGCTGCGTATTCATATGGTATATTGTTCCCTTTAAATTCAGTTTTTATTTTCATGTTGCTCTCTCCTTGTAAAATAAAATATTATTATTAAATATATAAAAATTAATAACGAAATAAATAATATTAAGTATTGAATAGTTCCTATTGTATATAAGTAACCACCCAAAAGTAAAAATGCGATATTAAAAATAAAATATAACGTTTCTGCATAATTAAGCATCACTCTTAAGTTACTACTGCTAGAAAGTTTATTTATAGTTTGTGGACGAGTTAACCCTGAAGAAATACCTAAAAATATCATAGAAATAGTAACTGCTATGAAACTTTGATATGTATATATTATTAAAAATATTACTAAACAAATTTCTGACACAAACTTATAGTTCAAGTATTTAGTTAAATAACGTGAAGATACAAAACCCATAACTGTGTAACAAGTTAATACTGAAATAAATTGTAAATTATTCAGTTTTAAATCATTATATATATTAATTGGAATAAATCCTATAAAAAATCCTAATATTAACGCTCTTAAAAAAGAATAATGCAATATCCAAAACTTCTCTTCCGGTAGAAATTTCTTTATCTTTCCCTTTGTTTCTCCTATTAAATTTAATTCCCTATTTTCAACTAATGTGCATCGAATAATTATAATTGTTAGAATTGAAAATATACCAGTCATTATTATAGGCCATTTAATATTTATTCCATAAAGATAACTACCTATAATCCCTTAAATTAATAATGATAGGAACATATAGCTATTTGACTTATTTTGTACGTATTTCTCATTTGTTATATTTCTTTTAATTATTGCTGTATCAACACCCGCCATCATTGAGTAACTTAACCCTAATAATATTTGTGCCACTACTAAAATTAAATATTGATTTTGATATAATAACAACAATAAACCGATGATTTTGAATATTTCACTAACAACTAATTTATTAGAATCTTTTAAGTTACAAATTTTAAAACACTTCTCTTTGTATAGAGAGAATAAAAATGCTGCAATACCATAAGACGCCATTAATATTTCTAATTGTATTATGGAATAACCTTGAATCAAAAAGTAAATTAATAAAAACGATAAATAAAAGTATGCTCGTGAAAAAATTCGGTATAAATAAATCCCAAGTATTAACTTATTCATAAATAATACCTGTACCTAGTCTTTCTTTTATTTCTTCAAACTTTATATCTCCTTCTCTTAATAATTCAATTTTATTATCTGTCACTTTAATAATCGTACTAGATGTTTTATAGTTAGTTTTATTTTGACTTCTTAGCATATATCTTACATTTTCGCCCATGTGCTTAATTGCTTCATTTTCAGTTATTAAAATATCATCGGCAGTTCCAGAGATATTTGCTGAAGTAATTGCTATAGGTGAATTAATATATGAAATAAATCTTCTCATCGTTTTATTTTGTACACATCCTATAGCTATACTATCTGAATTATTGAGCATATAATTATAGCTTGTTTTATTTTTTAAAATAATATTTAATGGTCCAGGCCAAAATATTTCAACTAGTTTATCAACTATTTCCGTATTTTGATTATCTCCATACAATTTCCAATCCTCTGGCTTATCAATAAATAATGATAATGGCTTATCTTTCGATCGCTTTTTATATTCAAATATTTTATCGATACAAAGATCGTTGTTAGGTAAACTACATAAATTATAATTAGTATCAGTAGGAACAATCACTGGAAAACCATCTTGTAATTGTAAATAAAGTTTTTCAAAACTTTTTACAGAATCATTTAAAATTTCCATCTTTACTCCTCCTTTTTATTATCTGAAGTAAATCCACTGTATCTTCAGGTGCTACTTCAGGTGAAAACTTGTTCACAAGTTTATAGAAAGAAATATTTTCATCAATTTCTTCAGTGTTAACTATTGATTTAAATTTATTGTGCAAGATTTTCTTACTAGAAATATTACTTATTGGAAACTGAACAACTTGTGAATTTTTCAATCCTAAATCACTAGGAACTAAATATTGATACATATTTATATTTTTTTTAGTACCATCTTGATGAATTCCTGATTCATGTTTAAATATATTTTCACCAATTATAGGTTTGTTTTCTGATATTTGAAAATCGAGAATTTTAGAAATATTAATACTAGTTTTATATACGTCGGGTAAAGTGAATTCCGTACTTTCTATTTGTTTTTTTGTCAAAATAGTAATTATTTCCTCAATAGGAGCATTACCCGCTCTCTCACCAATTCCCAAAAATGTAGTTTCTATTTGCTTTGCACCATTTAAAATTGCAGCTAATGTATTTGCAGTAGCCAACCCTAGATCGTTATGACAATGAGCAGAAAAAATTATGTTAGAATATTTTTTTACAAAGTAATTAAAAATATCTCCGTATTCTAATGGTGTCGAACATCCTACAGTGTCCGCAAATGTAACTGTTCTAACTTGATATTTTGAAATAATTTCCATGTATTCTTTCAATTTTTCTCTAGAAGTCCTTGTTGCATCTTCAAAACAAATATCTACTCCTTTTTTATCTTTCTTTAATATTTCCAAGCAGTCTTTGATTTTCTGAATATAATATTTATTTGAAAAATTAAGCTTTTCTTTTATATGCAAGTCAGATATTGGCAATAGTATTTTTACCACTAAATTATGAATTTTCAATTTGACTATTTTTTTTATTTCTTTTTCATTAAGCCTAGTCAATACTACTAATTCTTTTTCAGGGCTTAAAATGTCTCTGAATTGATGAATATTAAATTCATCCTCGATAGTAGTACACATGCCTACTTCAACAGAATTTATATTTAACTTGTTAATTTGTTTCAATACTTCTTTTTTTATAAATAGACTTTTTCGAACATTACTTTGTTGCATACCATCCCTTATTGTATTATCTTGAATTCGAATCATATTACTTCACCCCCTCGATAACCTCTGATATAATATTAATATTATTTTTATGCAATAAAAATTAAATATTATCTAATGAATTATTAACTTTTTTGAAAGAGGTAAGTTCATGAATTTGGATTGGTACTATACATTTGTCATTTTAGCGAAGACGTTAAACTATCGATTAGCTAGTGAAGAAATTAATCTCACTATACCTTCTATACATAAGCAAATTAAAAATTTAGAACAACATCTCAATGTGAAACTATTTGAAACTTATAAAAATCAAATTATCTTGACTGAAGATGGTCATACATTTCTTCCAATTGCGCAAAGTTTTATTGAACAATATGAAAGTGGCATCAAACATATCCAACTTAAAAAAACGATGTTTCAATCGAAATTAAATGTTGTCGTGTCTTCATATATCGCGACATTCATTATGCCCAAATTTTTAAAATCATTCTTTAACGAGCATCCTTTTATCGATGTTTCTCTTCATGTCAAAAATGAAAATATTGAAAAAGATATTAATAATCATACGTATGACATCGGGATTAGCAGAAATCAACCTAAACTAAGAGAAGTTCATTCTGAAAAAGTATGCGAAGGTAAAATTGTATTGATTGCTCCCAATAAAGAGAATAATCATCTTCTAACTGAGGCATCTTTATTTGAAAAATACAAAATAATAAGTGATAACCATCCAGAATATTGGTCATCACTTAAAAATAATATTTTAAATATTTATGAAAAAGCACAATTTCTATCTATCAATGATGTGCATACTTCAATTAAATTAATCGAAATGAATCAAGGTATATCATTCCTGCCTCTTTATATAACAACAAATAGTGATTACAATATTTCGGTTATTAACACGAAAATTTTACAAGCACCTATTTCATTTACATATATATACAGCAAAAAAGAAATCCCAGAAATATTGGTGTTTATTAAATCATTTAAAAAGTATATTGCCAATGAACAATTATAATAAATTTCAAATCTAAAAAACCAAGAATGCGATTAATCATCACATTCTTGGTTCAATTTTATTCATGAATTTTTTCAACATTAAACGTTAAGTTATTGTCTGAATTTAAATTAACTTTAATAGTTGTACCTTCTGGGAATCCCTCTTTAATCATCATACGTGCTAATGGTGTTTCAATTTGGCGTTGTACAAAACGTTTTAATGGTCTTGCACCGTATTGAGGTTCATAAGCCTCTTGACCTAGCCAAGCTTTAGCATCATCAGAAACTTCAATTGAGATTCGTTGTTCTAGTAATCTTATATTTAATTGCGTTAATATTTTGTCTACAATCATACTCATGTCATCAATAGATAAAGGTTTAAATAATACGATGTCATCCATACGATTCAAAATTTCTGGTTTGAAATATGCATTTAAACTTGTCATAACAGCTTTTTCTGTTGGTTCTGTAATTTCACCAGTCTCTTTTACGTTTTCTAATAAAACTTGAGATCCAATATTACTTGTCATAATAATAATAGTATTTTTAAAATCAACGCTACGTCCTTTAGAATCAGTTAAACGGCCTTCATCTAAAATTTGCAATAATACATTAAAGACGTCAGTATGCGCTTTTTCAACCTCATCTAATAAAATAACTGAGTATGGATTACGACGAACCGCTTCAGTTAATTGACCCCCTTCATCATGTCCAATATATCCTGGAGGTGCCCCTATCAATCTTGATACTGCATGTTTTTCCATATATTCACTCATATCAATACGAATCATATGTTTTTCAGAATCAAATAATGATGCAGCTAATGATTTAGCTAATTCAGTTTTACCTACCCCAGTTGGACCTAGGAATAAGAAACTACCAATAGGTCTGTTTGGATCTTTAATACCTGCTCTTGCTCTAACTACTGCATCTGAAACCAGGTCAACCGCTTTATCTTGGCCTACAACACGTTTATGCAAGATATCACTTAAGTGAAGTAATTTTTCACGTTCTGTTTCAACTAATTTTGAAACTGGTATGCCTGTCCATTGGCTGACAATATCGCCAATTTCTTCGTCTGTTACAACTTCACGAATCATTCGATCTGTATCTTCACCTTGCTCATCTTGGAAATTATCCTCTAATTCTCTAAGTTCTTTTTCCAATTGAGGAATTGTTCCATATTGTAGTTCAGCTGCTTTTTCTAAATTGTTATTTGTTTGTGCATCTTCCAACGCTTGTCTACTTTCATCTAGTTGCGCACGTTTTCCTTGTAAATTTGCTATTTTTTCTTTTTCTGATTCTACACGAGATTGAAGTGCTGCTTGTTTCTCTTTTTCATTGGCAAGCTCTTCTTGTAGTTCTTGTAATCTCTGTTTGCTCGCATTGTCAGATTCATTTTTAAGTGCGCTTTCTTCAATTTCTAATTGCATAACACGTCTATTAACTTGATCCAATTCAGTTGGATTTGATCCCATTTCCGTACGAATTGTTGCACATGCTTGGTCAACTAAATCAATCGCTTTATCTGGTAAAAAACGATCAGTGATGTAACGATCAGACAATTCAGCGGCAGCAACTAAGGCTCTATCTTGAATACGCACACCATGATACACTTCATATCGTTCTTTTAAACCACGTAAAATTGAAATTGTATCTTCAACATCAGGCTCACTAACTGCTACTTTTTGGAAACGACGCTCTAATGCCGAATCTTTTTCAATATATTCTCGATATTCATTTAAAGTTGTTGCACCAATACAATGTAACTCTCCTCGTGCTAACATTGGTTTTAGCATGTTGCCTGCATCCATGGCACCATCTGTTTTACCAGCACCTACAAGCATATGGATTTCATCAATAAATAATATAATTCTACCATCAGACTCTTTAACTTCTTTTAGGACTGCTTTTAATCTCTCTTCAAATTCACCACGATATTTAGCGCCCGCTACTAATGCGCTTAAATCTAACTCAAAAACAGTTTTATCTAATAATGATTCTGGCACATCTTTCTTAACTATACGCTGCGCTAATCCTTCAACAATTGCAGTTTTACCAACACCAGGTTCACCAATGAGCACAGGGTTGTTTTTAGTTTTACGACTTAAAATACGAATCGTATTTCGAATTTCTTCATCTCTTCCTATAACAGGATCCATTTTACCTTGTCTAACTTCTTCTACTAAGTCGCGGCCATATTTAGCTAATGCTTCGTAATTAACTTCTGGATTTTGTGATGTCACGTGATTTCCCCCTCTTACTTTTTTAATAATTTCTTTGATAACTTCTACTTTATTATTTATATAATGTTTTGTTGTTTGATCAATGTCCATTGCCGAACGTAAAATATGCTCCATTGAAATATATTCATCTTCATATTCTTTCATGTATGATTCAGCCTTAGTTATCAATTGGTTTGCTTGTTGGCTAATATATTGACCATATTGTATATTGTCACCTTCTACAGATGCATAGGTGTTTAGTTTGTCTTCATAAGCTTTGTTTAATTGATCTACCTCAATATTTGCTCGTTCTAAAATACTTTTATATAAGCTTTCACTTTCATTTAAGGCAGCGCTTAAAATTGCCTCAATTTCTATATTTTGTAATTTATGTTGCTGACTCAGTTCAACTGCTTGTTGCAAAGCACTTTGAACTGCATATGTCATTTTATTTATATCCATTAATTTCACCTCTAATTTGTAGAGTTGGTCAAGTTGCAATTTTGACTTTGACTTTCTTTGACCTTAGTTATATTATAGTCCCAATATAATCATTTATCAACTCTTTTACACTTAAATTTCCTAATATTTGTAAATAAATTTTTGAATTAAAAAAATCTAGCTAATGTTACGTTACACATTAACTAGACTTATTAAACATATGTTATTTCTTTTTAAGTGCTTTTAATATTTCATCTTTTAAAGCTAGGACTCCTTTGTACTCTAAATGTACACCGTCTGGTGCAAAATATTCACTATGTCCTTGTGATCGCTTATACCAATCAATTAATGTGACATTGGACTTTCGTTTCGCCGCGTCAGCTAATAATCGATTTACATTTGCCTCATAAATTCTTGGAACACGTGTATTAACTAAATAAATCTTGGCTTTTCCAAATTGATTAAGTAAATCGTCGAGCTGTTTGACAGTAAAGTCGCCATTTGTACCTAATTCTAATACGACTTGATCAGATGATTTTTTATATTGTGAATAATTCGCTTTAACTAAAGGTAAGGTTTGATACAATTGACGCCCTACTTTTCCATCAATTCTAGACTTAGGAACTGATGACTTAAATGACTCACCGATATCAACCATTACTGAATCACCGATTAAAAGAGGTTTAATATTATTATATACGTCGGAAGATTCCTTTTTCTTCTCACTTACTAAGCCATCAATGTGAATGTTATCAATTGGTGCTATCCGCATTAAATAATTATCTTCAATAGTGGTATCAAAGCTATTCGCTTTTTCTCCTATAATGTCTTTACCATATTTATTGAATGCACCTACTAAAATCAACATAAATGGAATTAACAAGGTTACTACAATTGCCATTCTTATAAATTGTGGTATATAAGAAGGTCGCCAATTTAAAGCTTTAATACCTTCTTTTCTAAATGGAGTTTCTATAAAGCGATATGATAGCTCTGCAAATATAATTGTAAAACTTATATCTATAAAGTACACATATACAGGTATCTGTCCGTCTACATAGTAACTATGTACGAAACTAATTACTGCAAAATGCCATAAATATAAACTGTAAGACCTTTTCCCGATAAATACTAACACTGGATTTGAAAATATCTTCGCTATCCATGTAGATGGATGAACGACACTGGCAATAATGAATAACGTTAATATGGATATTAAATAAAAACCACCATCATATATCCAATTCGTCTCATCATTAATAATGAAAAATAATAATATAAGTACTATAAATGATAAACTACCTATGCTATCAATAATATATTTTACAACTTTAGGTGGATCATTTTTCAATTTAAACGGTGGCCATAAAAAAGCTAAAATAACACCCAGTAACAATGTCTGTAATCTTGTATCTGTTCCAAAATACACTCGTGAATGATCCCCATTAATACTGTAGATAAACATCATTAACCCTAAAGAAATTATAGATACTCCCCAAAAAATAAATCCTATTTTGTATCGCTTTTTAATTGTTAACAATAATGTAACCAAAATAACTGGGAAAAATATGTAATACTGTTCTTCAATTGCTAAAGACCATAAATGCTTTAATGGCATAAATGAAAATTGCTCAAAATAATTAACATCTTTTGCTATATACCACCAGTTTGATACATAAAATATCGCAGCAATAATATCATGTTTAACCCTAATGATATTTTCTGATTTTAATAATAAGGTTGCTGTCCCTACAACCATTAATAAAACTATGACTGCTGGTAATAAACGTTTTAAACGACGTATCCAAAAGCTTTTCAATTTAATGATACCCGTGTCATCATACTCTTTGAGTAATAAGCTTGTAATTAAATAACCAGAGATCACAAAAAATGTATCTACACCTAAAAAGCCACCTGTCAACCATTGCTTATTTAAGTGGTAAATAATAATTCCTAGAACAGCGATTGCCCTCAAACCATCGAGCCCTGGCATATATATCATTTTCTTATATTTTGTAAAACCCTTTGTTTTGTTCATTTTTGCATTCTTCCCTTTTAAAACTGTTCTTCTTAGATGCTTAATTAAATTTAGTTATGCTGTTTAAAAGAATATTGAAATGCATATGTATATTATTGAATTACGACATCATCAAAATCATATTGACTAAAATACTGTTAAATTAAAAAATTACCAATGATGATTCTTATTTCGAAATCCAATTTGTAATGCAACTCGGCAACTTAAAAACTATGAAGTATTATGTATTGTAATATAACTGTAATATAAATTCAATTTATTATAGAAATTTTAAAGAAAATATTCAACTAGGAAATGAATTGTGCACTCTTAGAAGTGCGTGTCACTGTCTTAGTTCATATTTTTTGAAACAAGTTAAATATAAATTTTCAAAATAAAATCAGAACCTAGAACGTAAATAAGGCTCCCTTCAAAATTTTCATTTTTCAATGTCTACTTTGAAGGGAGCTTATTCACAATGAATTATACTCTACAATGTTATATTGACTGCGGGGCCCCAACACAGAGAATTTCGAAAAGAGATTCTACAAGCAATGCGAGTTGGGGAGTGGGCCCCAACACAGAGAATTTCGAAAAGAAATTCTACAAGCAATGCAAGTTGGACGCGGAGCCCCAATTGGATTTCCAATTTCTACAAGCAATACAAGTTTATGTTAGCTCACACCAAGTGCAATCTTAGCGTAACGTGACATCATATCTTTTGTCCAAGGTGGACTCCATACGATATTCACTTCAGTATCCTGAATTTCAGGAATCTCTGCTAATACTGTTTTAACTTGATCAATAATTTGAGGTCCCATTGGACATCCCATTGATGTTAAAGTCATATCAACTGTACATACGCCTTCATCATCAACATTTACTTTGTATACTAAACCTAAATTAACGATATCAATTCCTAATTCAGGGTCAATTACCATTTCTAATGCACCTAAGATACTATCTTTCAATGCCTCTTCCATCCATATCACCTCTTTAATGTCATATTATTCATAATATATCAAATATCCGACAAAACGCCAATAAAATGCTATGATGTATCTATATGAACTAAGCAACTTATGAGGAGAGAGATATGCAACCACATTTAATATGTCTAGACTTAGACGGAACATTATTAAACGATAACAAAGAAATTTCATCATATACTAAACAAGTATTAAATGAATTACAACAACGTGGACACCAAATTATGATTGCGACTGGCAGACCTTATCGTGCAAGTCAAATGTATTATCATGAATTAAATTTAACGACACCAATTGTTAATTTTAATGGCGCTTACGTACATCACCCTAAAGATAAAAACTTCAAAACTTGCCATGAAATTTTAGATTTAGGCATCGCACAAAATATTATTCAAGGATTACAACAATATCAAGTATCGAATATTATTGCAGAAGTGAAAGATTATGTTTTCATTAACAATCATGATCCAAGATTATTTGAAGGTTTTTCAATGGGTAATCCAAGAATTCAAACTGGTAATTTACTTGTCCACTTGAAAGAATCCCCTACCTCAATTTTAATTGAAGCCGAAGAAAGTAAAATACCTGAAATAAAAAATATGCTTACTCATTTTTATGCCGATCATATTGAGCATCGACGCTGGGGCGCACCATTCCCTGTCATTGAAATTGTAAAACTTGGTATTAATAAAGCAAGAGGTATTGAACAAGTTAGACAATTTTTAAATATTGACCGAAATAATATTATTGCATTCGGTGATGAAGATAATGATATAGAAATGATTGAGTACGCCCGCCATGGTGTTGCTATGGAAAATGGTTTGCAAGAACTTAAAGATGTAGCGAACAATATTACATTCAACAATAATGAAGATGGCATTGGTCGATATTTGAATGATTTCTTTAATTTAAATATTAGATATTACTGTTAATTTATAACTAATCATTTTATAATATTTTAAAACAATAGGAGGTAAGTTACGATGCCCAAAATAGTCGTAGTCGGAGCAGTCGCTGGCGGTGCTACATGTGCCAGCCAAATTCGACGTTTAGATAAAGAAAGTGACATTATTATTTTTGAAAAAGATCGTGATATGAGCTTTGCTAATTGTGCATTGCCTTATGTCATTGGCGAAGTTGTTGAAGATAGAAAATATGCTTTAGCATATACACCTGAAAAATTTTATGATAGAAAGCAAATTACAGTAAAAACTTATCATGAAGTTATTGCAATCAATGATGAAAGACAAACTGTATCTGTATTAAATAGAAAGACCAACGAACAATTTGAAGAATCATACGATAAACTCATTTTAAGCCCTGGTGCAAGTGCACATAGCCTTGGCTTTGAAAGTGATATTACATTTACACTTAGAAATTTAGAAGACACTGATGCTATCGATCAATTCATCAAAGCAAATCAAGTTGATAAAGTATTGGTTGTAGGTGCAGGGTATGTTTCATTAGAAGTTCTTGAAAATCTTTATGAACGTGGTTTACACCCTACTTTAATTCATCGATCTGATAAGATAAATAAATTAATGGATGCCGACATGAATCAACCTATACTTGATGAATTAGATAAGCGAGAGATTCCATACCGTTTAAATGAGGAAATTGTTGCTATCAATGGAAATGAAATTACATTTAAATCAGGAAGAGTTGAACATTACGATATGATTATTGAAGGTGTCGGTACTCACCCCAATTCAAAATTTATCGAAAGTTCAAATATCAAACTTGATCGAAAAGGTTTCATACCGGTAAACGATAAATTTGAAACAAATGTTCCAAACATTTATGCAATAGGCGATATTGCAACATCACATTATCGACATGTCGATCTACCGGCAAGTGTTCCTTTAGCTTGGGGCGCTCATCGTGCAGCAAGTATTGTTGCCGAACAAATTGCTGGAAATGACACTATTGAATTCAAAGGCTTCTTAGGCAACAATATTGTGAAGTTCTTTGATTATACATTTGCTAGTGTCGGCGTTAAACCAAACGAACTAAAGCAATTTGACTATAAAATGGTGGAAGTCACTCAAGGTGCACACGCGAATTATTACCCAGGAAATTCCCCTTTACACTTAAGAGTATATTATGACACTTCAAACCGTCAGATTTTAAGAGCAGCTGCAGTAGGAAAAGAAGGCGCAGATAAACGTATTGATGTACTATCGATGGCAATGATGAACCAGCTAACTGTAGATGAGTTAACTGAGTTTGAAGTGGCTTATGCACCACCATATAGTCACCCTAAAGATTTAATCAATATGATTGGTTACAAAGCTAAATAAATGAATCATGCGATTCAATCTAATCTTAATTGTCTAGGTTAGAATTATGTTGGACTGGTATTACTATCCAGTCCATTTTTTTGTTTAAACATTTTTAGAATCAAAAAAAGACATAAGGTCTTGGACTAATAATTGTCAATGCCTTATGTCATATACTATATGTCTTATCAATTAGCCAATACCGAATAATTTTGATATAGGCCCTAACGGTAGAATGACACCTAATACCATTGTGATGATAATTAATGCAATTGTTATCCAAAACATTGTGTGACTTTGTTCATGTCTCTTTCTTTTAGCAATCGACACTTCCATCAATCCAACTACTGCAACACCACACAGCATTTTCAATGTAAGCAACATATGATTTGCCCCGCCATTCATAAATGACTGAATTAATATCCAAAATCCTGAAATTAACGTCAACAGCATAAATAATCGTAGTACCATATGTAATGGTTTGAAATATGGCGTACCACCTTGATTTTTTGAAATATTTAAGTATGTAGCGATAAATAAAATGATTGCTAATACCCAACTTAAAATATGTAAATGTAACATATTAATTCCCCCACTTTAATAATTTTAGTTATTAAATTAAAACTTCATGGGATAAATACCCACTTTCTTATAATTTAATCATTATTTATTCATACACAAATACATATTTTACCACACTTCTATATTTGTGAGGAAGAACATGACATTTTATTACTTATTAGAATATTGTGCATCTGCTGTAAAATAATCAACTACTGCTTAATATCAACATTTCACTTTCGTCTCAAAATGGTAACATTATAAACAATGATCTTTAACACCTTTTTAGAAAAGCAAGAAAAAAACTAACCAATCTATATAAAGACTGGTTAGCTTTTTAAATGATAATTATTTAGCGATATAAGTTGTCAGCGTTCCAATATTATCAATAGTCACTTTAACTTCATCACCTGGTTGTAAGAATTTAGGTGGTTGCATACCTGCACCAACGCCTGCTGGTGTACCAGTTGCAATAATATCTCCCGGATGTAGTGCAACATATTTTGAAATTTCTTCTATTAATTCATCAATTTTAAGAATCATTTCGCCAGTGTTACCATCTTGTCTAATTTCATTGTTAACTTTTGTAACAATATTTACATTTTCAGGTAATGGTAGTTCGTCTTTAGTAACGATATAAGGACCCATTGGGCAACCGCCAGTTAAACTTTTTGATAAAAATGCTTGATCTTGTTCACTTTGTGCTTTGCGATCAGTGATATCGTTAATAATTGTATAGCCGTAAACATAATCTAAAGCTAATGCTTTTGGAATCTTTTCACCAGACTTACCAATAACAATACCTAATTCACCTTCATAATCTAATTGATCAGTAATATCTTTATGATTTGGAATTGTTGCATTATCTCCAGTTAAAGATGACGCTGCTTTTGTAAATACATATAATCTTTCTACTTCATGATTTAATTCGTTCGCATGATCTTTGTAATTTCTACCAAAAGCAATCACATTATTCGGAGGTGTTACTGGTGGTAAAAATTCAATATCATTAAATGAAATTTTATAGTCTTCAGCTTTGCCGCTATCTTCTGCTGCTACAACTGCTTTACGTACTTGTTCTTGAAAATCTAAAGTATGATTTTGTTGTAAACCAGCTAACAATGTTTTAGGATGGAAATCTCCTTCTGCAAAGTCAGCAAATACTTGTGTTAAATCCCATACAGCATCTTCGCGTTTTACTTTAACGCCATATGAAGTTTTGTCATTATACTTGAATGATAAGAATTTCATTCATTCTCAACTCCTCATCTTTATCTTAATTCACATTATAACTTTTTTCGTTATCAAATAACAAATAAATAAGTAAGACAATTTTGAAAATGAGTTGTGTTCATTCTGCTACAAGGACTTTGCACTTAATCGAAATTATTTTTTATTCTTTTGAAAATCAAAATACTATAGTTGCAATGTACCAAATTTGAAGAAGTATAAATAACCTTTAACTTCTTTATTAAGAATCGTTTGAAGCGTATTTTGATAATATTTCATCTGTATCTTATATTTATTTTTTAATTGTGTACCAATTTCTTCATCTGTCATCCCACGGCGACGATTAAATGCATCGGTTTTATAGTCTACAAAATAATGCACACCATCTTTAACAAAGATTAAGTCAATCATACCTTGAATAATTGAGACGTCTTCGTCTCCTTGTGGCAATTGGTCAACTAATGCTTGGTTAACTACAAACGGTAATTCACGATAAACTTGCTCTGCTTCAGCAATAATCGAATATAACTCACTATTGATAAATGTCATTATTTCATCCATACGAATATCTTTTTTCGCATCTGCTTCGATAATATGTTTATCGATTAATCCATCGATATACTGATGTAACTCAACTTTAGATATGCGTTCTTTTTTGAATGGTAAATGTTGCATCACTGTATGCATTAACGTACCAATTTCATTCGCTTTTCGTTTACCTTGTTCACTTAGAAATTTAGGTCGTTCATACGTTGAAAAACCGATACGATATTGCCTTACTCGTTCGTAACTTGTGCCACTTTCTTCAGTTTCATATTGTCTTTTCAATTCAGAAACAGATTGTTTTGAGGGCTTTTTAGTATCATTTACATATGGATATTGATAATCAAGTTGGTGTTTAATTTGTGCTTTAACATCTTCATTACCATTTTGCATAGTTTCTAATTGATTAACCGAACGATACTCATCATTATCTAAAATGGTTTCTGTAGACACATCTTCAAAGTACACAATTGAAATATTTACATTCGGACGACTACTATCTTCAACTTGTGCTATATCTTTTTCAAATTTTAAATCATCTGGAATTGACGCAGATTGATGTTTAGATAAAATACTATAAATTAGATGGAACGGATTTGGTGAAGTTAATCGTTCATTGACAGCAATGTGCTCACCAGAAATAGACAATTGCTCTAGTTCTAGTAATGATTTATCATTTTTCACTCTACCAATTAAATAAAGTTGTTCTTTCGCTCTTGTTAATGCTACATAGACTAATCGCATTTCTTCTGATACAAGTTCTTTTTCGGCAACAGCTCTATATGCAACCGAAGCTAAAGATGGAAATGCCATTTCTTTATCCACATCAAAATAATCCATTCCGAGACCAAATTGCTGATTTAAAATAACTGGTTGTTTCAAATCACGTTTATTAAAATCTTTTGACAATCCAGAATAAATAACAAAAGGAAACTCTAAACCTTTACTACTATGAATTGTCATCATTCTAACGACATTATCGTTTGGACCAACTACGTTTTCCTCACCAAAATCTTTGCCTCTTTCAATCAATTCATCGATAAAACGAATAAATTGATATAAACCTCTAAAACTTGAATTCTCAAACTCGATAGCTTTATTAAATAAACCATAAAGATTTGCACGTCTTCCACGTCCACCAATGAGTCCACTAAAGTATTGAATAACATAATGATCATTATAAAATTTATCAATTAACTGATACACCGGATGATCTTTACTATATTGTTGGTAACTATGAATATCTGATAAAAACATTTTTAATTTATCAACTAAAATAGCATCTGCTGCTTCGTCATTAATGTAATTTACAATCGATTGATAGAAGTAATCATCATTTGGACTCAATATTCTAATTTGAGCTAATTCGTCTTCTTTGAACTGATATATAACGGAGCGCATTAACCCAACTAAATAAATATCTTGTAATGGATTATCTATCGCTCTTAAAAATGATAATACTAAACGGACTTCTGTTTGTTCAAAGTAACCTTCACGACTATTCACATGGAACGGAATATCTTCATTTTTAAAGGCTTGTTGTAAATTGCGAGCTTGCCCAAAGCTGCGTTCTAGAATAACGATATCCTTGTATGTCGCACTTCTATAGCTTCCTGTTTTCATATCATAAACTTTTTGATGTTCTAAAATATCTTTAACTTGTTCTACTATAAAATGCGCTTCTTGTTCACTACCAGTTAAATCACTATGTTCTTGATCCGCTTCAACAAGCACTTTTAAGTTTACTGGATGGTCTGATTCATCATATGGTGCACCATAATACAACTGTGCCGCTTCATCATATTTTACTTCACCGACTTGTTCATCCATCATATGTTTGAATATATAGTTTGTCGTTGACAGTACTTCTTTTCGAGAACGGAAGTTTTGCGACAAATCAATTCGACGTCCAGTGCCATCTCCATCTATAGTAAAGCGTTGATACTTTTCAATAAATAAACTTGGATCAGCTTGTCTAAATTTATAAATGGACTGCTTAACATCTCCAACCATAAATAAATTACCATTATGTTCATCACCCGTTTTGATGCAAGATAGTATTTTCTCTTGAACTCGGTTCGTATCTTGATACTCATCGACCAATATTTCTTGGAAGTGTTGACGGTATGATTCAGCAATTTCTGAAGGCGAACCATCCTCATTAGTTAAAATTTGTAATGCAAAATGTTCATAATCAGAAAAATCCAGAATATTTTTGCTACGCTTTTTTCGATTGAATTCTGACATAACATCTTTCACAATACGCGCAAGGTACTTTACTCGTGGCGCCAATTGTTGCATATCAGCTTTCAAATCATCAGCTTCTCTTGAAAAGTAATCACTTTTCACTTTATCAATTAATGATTTATATTTTTTATACTGAAGTTTAGCATCTTCTAAGGCATCGACCATCATTTCATTTGCTTCTTTAATTTTCGCTGTTATATTAGGCAAACGCGCGCCAAATTCGTGACCAGTTAAATAAGGTATATCAATAAAGCCACCTTCTAAAACACGCCTCATTAAACGTCGTTCATCTTCTATAACAGCTAAATGTTTATCGACGCCATCCATCATACTAAACAAATCATACGCCTTATTTAAAGCATCATATGCAGCTGTGATAAATACTTTAGATAAGTCTGTTAGTAGTTGAATAAGTTCCGCTTGTTGTGCTTCTTCTTCGTATGGTGTCACCAATTGATCCAACCAATCTGTAGGATTTGGATTTGCAACGCTAAAGAAATACAATTGTTTAATAATCATTCGAAACTGATCATCACTTCTATCTGAAGACAATTGCTCTGTTAATTCAATAAAAGCAGGATCAAGGATATCGTAATGTTGTTCTATGACTTCATCTATCGTTTGTTCTAATAATAAAATATTTTCAGCTTCACTGCTTGTTCTAAAGTTCGGGTCAATATTTAATACATCATAATGCTGTTGAATTAATTTCAAGCAAAAACTATGAAGTGTAGATATTTGTGCTTGATGAATTTTGATGCGTTGGTTTTTCAAGTGTGCATTTGCAGGATCAGCAATCGATGCCTCTTGAATACGTTGGTCTACACGATGCTTCATTTCACGTGCACTTAAGTTTGTAAACGTTACGACTAAAAGTCGATCGACATCAATGCCATCACGTAAAATCTTTTGGATAATACGCTCAACTAGTACAGCTGTTTTACCTGAACCTGCCGCGGCTGCAACAAGTACATCTTGTCCAGTTGCGTAAATACTTTGCCATTGCGCGTCAGTCCAAATCACGCCTTGTGGTTTCTCTGGAATTGTCATCTATTGCTCACCCCCAAATTCATCATCAATGTTAATATTTTGAATTGCTTCAATTGGATTTATTGTTTCATCTACAGTTCGATATCGCTTACTATCAATCATGCCATCTACATGACATACCGATTGATAACTACAAAAAGCACATGGCAATTTTTGTTTGTACTTTAATGGTGCAACTTCAGTATGCCCATCCATAATATTTGAAGCTGTTTCTATAAAATTTTCTTTGTTATGTTGGATGAATTTATAAATCGTTGCTTCATCTGCAACTTGGCTGCCTCGTTTACTCAAAGAGCCATCTTTATTCAAACCAACTGGTACAATATCTGAAGTGAATTTAGGTTCTAAACGAATATCCAATGCATCAATAACAGTTTGGTCTGCATTCACTAAACCACTCAGCTTAAACTTTTTAATTAAATCTTGTTCTAGTTTATCTTCATCAATATCTGCCCAAGATTTAAATTTAATTCTAGGTTCATGTACATGGAAATATAATAATCCGCCTGGTTTCACAATATCTGTTAATCCAAGGCGTTGTTTATTTTGTAAGACGATATCCATGTATGTCATCATTTGCATTTGCATACCATAATATACTTTTGTTAAATCAAGTGTCGCACTACCTTCAGAGGATTTATAGTCAATGATATTAACAAAACTTGTATCATTCTTTGTATACGTATCGATACGGTCAATTTGCCCTCTAATATTAATTGGAATACCTTGAGTTGTCGTTAATGTTTGTGCAATTAATTCGTCATTTGTTCTTGGTTTCCTTCTAAAACTTGTCTCAAAATGTTTTGGCATAAACTTTGAATACGTGCCTTGATATTTTAATGCGCTTAGTGTTGTTTCTACAATAGCGCCAATGCGTCTTGATAAATAACGATAGTAAGCTGAAGAATTTAATAAATTAAACTGAACTTTAGGTAAAATTTCTTCCAATGCTTCATTCGTTAATTGTCTTATTTTTTTCAGGTCTAATTGTTTAAAATCGCCATTAATACGTTCAGATATATATTTTAAAACGGAATGGAAAATATCACCTAAATCAAAGTTTTGAAGTTCATACTTCGTTCGCTCATTTAGTTTCAGACCATGTGACGCATAATGTTTAAACGGGCATTGTTGGTATCCCTCAAAGCGAGATACACTGGCATTGATTTCCTTACCATATAAATCTTTAGACAACGTTTCACCTAATTTTACAGTTTCATTGTCAAACGTTAATGCTGACATTAAATAATCTAAACCTTGATTTAAATGATCGCTATCTCTAATTACTTGATAAGCATCTAACCAACTATCAGCCACAATTTCATCATCTAACCAAGCACGCAATGCTTCAAATAATGTAATTTTGGTTTGCTTAGCATGTTGCATTAGTGACAATGGGTTAACTTCATGGTATTGAGGAATGTTAGTAATTTCCAATTGGTTGAACAATGATTGAATTTGATTTAAAAATGGGCTGATTTCCTTATCATCACCACTTGATCCCATTAGACTATAAGAAAATGTAACATTTCCCTTAGCTCTAGTCATAGCAACATAACAAACAAATGCTTCATCCATCTGTAAAATATCTGATGTTGGACTTAACTCGACATTAGCCTGCTGTTCAAAGTATTTCTTTTCTTCATCTGTAATCAAGCTTGACGCAGTTACTGGTTGTGGCATCGTACCATCATTCATTCCAACTAAGTAAACATGTTGCTTATTGTCGACTTTAGCCAAATCCATCGTACCAATACTAACTTGATCCAATGTTTGCGGAATCATAACAAATTCTAATTGTTCTAAACCAATATCAAATACTTCTAAGAAACGTTCCATCGACATTGGTTCATCTCCAAATACTAGAACTAAGTCATCGAGGATTTGAATTAAGCCATTCCATATTTGATCAATTTCTTCCGCCTTTTCATGATTACCATTTAAATCAAGTTCATCTCGCTCCGTCATCAATTGATTTGGCAGTTCAAAATATTCCATACTTTCATAAAAAGCAGTTGCAAAGTCTTTTACAGTTGCTGCTTGTGACATTTGCTTTTCAAAATGTAAAATTTTATCAATGACATCTTTCTTTAACTTAACGACTTGTTCAAATGTGTTACGTTCATCTTCGGTCAGTTTATGCGCTTTACGCCCCATTTTGCTAAAATGTTCGACATTAAATAGCTCATCATCTAACCAACGTTTACCGTATATACCACGTTCAAGTACAAAATTTTCAAGTAAATCAACTAAGTATGCACTTTTTAGATATGATGCCGTTAACACATCAGTCTTTAATAAGCGTAGCATTGGATTAACTTGCCAATTAGATTGAATAACTTCAATCAATGAACGAATCATTTCCATGACCGGATGATGTGTCATCGAACGCTTTGTATCAATGTTATAAGGAATATTATAAAGCGGTAATATGGAATCAAATAAATAAGCATAAGACTCGTCACGATATAAAATAGCAATATCTTTATATCGTAATTGCTTATCACGAATATCAACGATGATACGTCGTGCAATTTCATTTATTTCCTCTCTCATAGTCGCAGATTCTAAAATATTGATATGACCTTGACATGCCACTCGATTGATTTGAAGTGCATCAAATTCTTGTTCAAGATGCTTTAAATCTTGATTATTAAAGCGATATAATTGCTTGAAATATTGACGTTCAATAGAAATATTGAGTTCATTTGCTATTTCTTCAATATGTCGTAACACTTCCGATGGTTTTCTAAATAAACTGAATTGATCGTGGTTACCATCTGTCGTCAATATAATTGTGACACTCTTCGCATATTTAATTAATCCTTTGATTATTAAATACTCAATCGTTGAAAAGTTGTGAAAACCATCAATATATATATCAGCACGTTTTAGCCACTCTGATTTCGGCATACAATCAATAAAATATTGTAATGCATCCTCACCCGTAATAAACTCGTTTTGAATGCGTTGTTCGAACTCTCGGTATATTAAAGCAATATCCTCTAACTTATTTTTAGTTCGAGTTTGCATATTTTTATCAGCAATAAAGCTTTCTAAATGTTCAGGCGTTACTGCATATTTTTTAAAATCTTGAATTTGTTCTGTTAATTTTTCACTAAACCCATAATATTTTGCTTGTGATTGATAAAGTTTTAAATACTTTTGTTGTTCTTGAACAATGTTATAAATCATCATTTCCGTTGCAGCTTTAGATAACTTTTGTTCGCTATAACTACCAACTTCTTGGAAAATACGATGACTTAATCGTTCAAAATGCAACACTTCTGTTCTTAAACTACCATTTAATTCCGAATCATTGACAAAGGCTTGTTCTAATTGAAATGTACTTTGAGTTGGCGCAATTAAAATGATTGGATCTCCAAGCGGATCTGCTTTCATTTTTTGTTTTATTTCGGTCAACATTTTCATAGACTTACCTGTTCCCGCTCTACCTAAATAAGCATGTAATGTCATGACAAACCCTCACTTCCTTTGACACATATTTTAACACAAAGTGATTGTGATTGATTTATTATAAGTTCATTTCGAACTTAGCTTTTATTGTGGTACTGACAAAATAAAACATCGTTTATCAGTATTAAAACCGACAAACGATGTTGTATTTGTTTCATATTAATTTTTAGTATTTTCAGGATTGAAATTATATTTAAATTCGCTGAATGGCCAGAATCTAAATGAAACTTTACCAACAATTTGATCTTCATCAATAAGGCCAAACGCACGGCTATCTTTACTTACTTCACGATTATCCCCAAGAACTAAATATTTACCTTTTGGAATGACATTTGATTTAGGGTTCGCATTCGGTAAATCTTTAACTTGGAAAGTCCCAGTAATGTAATCACCTTGTTTATGTTTTAAATTGTAGTTTAAATATGGTTCATCTTGTTTTTTGCCATTGACATATAATGTATCATTTTTATATTCTACTTTATCGCCAGGAACACCGATGACACGTTTAACATAGTCATCATTTTTGTTTGCATGGAAGACAACTACATTACCTTTTTCCAAACCACCTGTTTTATATCCAATAATGTTTACAGCTACTCGCTCGCCATCTTTCAAAGTTGGATCCATTGATTCACCTTTAATTGTATATGGTGTAACAATAAATTTACCTACTATAAATAAAATGACAAAAGCGACTGCAATTGAAATAATCCATTCCAATAATTCTTTTTTCAATTTTGACACCTCTTTTTAAGATTTGAACTGAATCGTCCATTTTGAAAAAGGATAATATCTCAAACTTATATTACCAATAATATCCTTTTTATCAACTAAACCAAATTGTCTAGAATCATGCTGATTGTTATCATGATCATTTAGCACAACAAAATTGTTAGGCGGTATAATATCTCCATCTAATTCTTTAAAATTGCGCAAACTAAAATCTTTAATTTTTCTGTTCTTGGCATAAGATGCGTCAACCGGTCGGTCATCACGGTATAATTGTCCCTGACGAAACGCCATTGATTGACCAGGTTTGGCAATAATTCGACTAGTATATATCTCGTTACCACGCCTATATGTAATGATATCACCATTATTCAATTGATTAAATGTAACTTTAATTTTATTTACAATAACACGATCCCCTTTGTTCAGGGTTGGTGACATATCATTATTCGGAATGACATGACCAACTATTACAAAAGTTTGTACGAACAGTACAATGATAATAGCAAGTATCAATGAAATCAAATATTTTACAACTTTTTTCACGATGTCACTCCTTTTTCGACCCCATAAAATGCTGTTCTAACTTTTTTCCAACAATCCAAAATACAATCAACACAACTAACATTAATATCCCTCTTAAAGGATGCGTTAAAATTGTAGTAATTTCCTTTCCTAAATAACCTAAAATAATTGTTGAAACTAACTTTGATGATGCCAAAACAATAAAATAATATTTAGGTCTAATATGAGATAGACTCGCTACAAAATTTATTAATGTATTTGGCGTAAAAGGAAAACATAGTAAAATAAACAATGGGATTAATCCTTGGCGATCAATAAAACTAATCAAGCGTTGAACAGCAGTACGTTGTTTAATTCGCTGCATCCTTTCAGTGTTCACCAATCGTTTACAGATCAAATAGACTGTAAATGTTCCAGAAATTAATCCAAGCCAACTAATCAATATACCTAAAATAGGTCCATAGGCTTGAATATTAATTAAAATATAGAGTGCTAATGGAAATACTGGAATAATCGCTCTTATATATAACAATATGAATCCAGGTAAATAACCAAACTGTCGAAATATCTCAAACCATTCTTCTACTTGATGAAACGACAAATCATCAATCCCTTTCTTTGGCTGAAGATAATTATTCTTACATTATAAAGTTAATTACTAAGTAAAGAAACATTAACATGTAATCATGCTAATAAATCAGTCTCTAGTAGTATAACAATATTATTGTATGGCAGATATTATTTTATCTTTAATTTTCTCTTAACATTCTTCGTCTTAAGTATTTGTCTAAACGTAGCAAACGAGCCTAGGACCTTTATATATCTCAGACACTTACTGTCGTTGAATACTTGCACTTTATATTTTAAAATTTCTCATTGCTTTTCTAATCCATTGCCCATCCATTACTTAAATTTGTTAAGTTTAACATAAGCCCAACAAATAAAAGCCAATAACAATATGCCACTAAAAACAAAAATATTTATATTCGATTTTAACGTTACATTAGTATTTAATAACCCATTAAAACAAACAACTGCTGTTAATAATATTAATACTATCTGTATTTTTCTATATAAACTTTCCAACATAAACCTCTCTTTAAAGTTTCTTTTACAGTGTAAATTATAGGTGCTAATTAAATATCACAAAACTTACCATCACTTCGAACAAGTAATATAATTAATCTCTTTCATCACTATTTATTTAATATACACTTCGATGTACAATGTTTATTTTTTATGCTTTTCATTTATAGAAATTATCATCGTCAACAAAACACTAAAAACAGCAATTATTAAAAACAAACTTGTATTCATACTAACCGCCTCCTATAAATATAGTTATCTAATAATAAATGCATGTAACCTAATTCTATACCAATCAAAATTTTTAATAATATAAAAAGACAACTTCTATTTAAATAACTCTAATAGAAATTGCCTTTTCATTTTTATCAATGAACTTAATATTCAGCTCTATATTTATACCATTTTATAGATTACTAATCATTGAAGTAATATATTTTATAAACGATCTTCTAATTCTTTTTTCAAGTCTTCAAAACCAGGTTTACCTAATAATGCGAACATATTTTGTTTATATGCTTCTACACCAGGTTGGTTAAATGGATTTACGCCTAATTGGTATCCACTCATTGCACAAGCAAGTTCGAAGAAGTATATGACATAACCGAAAGTTTCTTCATCTAATTGTGGAATGTTCACTACCATGTTTGGAACACCACCATCAGTATGCGCTAATAATGTCCCTTCGAATGCTTTTGTGTTAACTTCGTCGATTGTTTTACCAGCTAAATAATTTAATCCGTCTAGATCATCACTATCTTTTTCAATAGTAATATCATATTTAGGATGATTTACTTTTACAACTGTTTCGAATAAGAAACGACGGCCTTCTTGTACATATTGACCTAAAGAATGTAAATCAGTAGTGTAGTTGGCACTTGAAGGATAGATACCTTTGAAGTCTTTACCTTCTGATTCACCAAATAATTGTTTCCACCATTCATTAAAGTATTGCATAGATGGTTCATAGTTAATCAACATTTCTGTTGTATAACCTTTTGCATATAAAATGTTTCGAATTGTCGCATATTGGTATGCAATGTTTTCTTCTAATTTATCTGAAGATAATTCTTCACGTGCTTTTGCAGCACCATTCATCATAGCTTCGATGTTAATTCCAGCTGTTGCAATTGGTAATAATCCTACTGCTGTTAAAACAGAATATCTTCCACCTACATCATCAGGTACGATGAACGTTTCATACCCTTCGTTTGTAGCCAACTGTTTTAAAGCACCTTTTTCTTTATCCGTTGTTGCAAATATACGTTTTTGTGCTTCTTCTTTACCGTATCTTTCTTCAACTAATTGTTTGAACAATCTAAATGCAACTGCTGGTTCTGTAGTTGTACCAGATTTAGAAATAACGTTTACAGAGAAATCTTTGTCTGCTAAATAATCAACTAACTCTTTCGTATATGTTGATGATAAGTGATTACCAACAAATACAATTTCAGGGTATTCATTGCTGTTTCTAAATGATGACGTTAACATTTCGATTGCTGCACGTGCACCTAAATAAGAACCACCAATACCGATGACTACTAAAACATCAGAATTTTCTTTAATGCGTTTTGATGCTTCAACAATTCTTGAAATTTCTTCTTTGTCGTAATCAACTGGTAAATCAACCCAGCCTAAGAAGTCACTACCTGCACCAGTACCTTCATGAATTGTTTTGTGAATTGATTTAACAATTTCTTGTTGTTGTTTTAATTCGTGTTCACCGAAAAATTCTAACGTTTTACTAAAATCTAATTGAATATGAGTCATCTATAAAAGCCTCCTGTTTCATTTAATATCTTAATTTTACTAAGTTTACGTTTGCGATTCAATTCACAAGTTTGTACTTAATCAATAAAATTGATATTTATGTGACGTTTCACACCTATTTTTCAACAAACATTTCAATCTGGCGTCAAACACTCAAACATTTTTTATACAATTTGCATGTTTTTTAAAACAATTTTAAACATTGATAAATAAGCATTTATACTTACAACTCTAACTACCTCTATCATATTTTATGAATAAATATGTAAAATAATGGTTTTATTTTCATTAAAAGTTTGCTATCATGTGTTCATACGAAATATTCAGATAACTACAATGAGGTGAATTTTATGAAAGAGAAAATTGTTTTAGCATATTCAGGAGGACTAGATACAAGTGTGGCCGTTCAATGGCTTATCGACAAAGGATACGACGTTGTAGCTTGTTGCCTAGATGTTGGTGAAGGTAAAGATTTAGACATCGTTTATAAAAAAGCTTTAGATATGGGAGCTGTTGAATGTCATATTATTGATGCAACAAAAGAATTTAGTGATGAGTATGTAAGTTATGCAATCAAAGGAAATTTAATGTATGAAAATGCATATCCATTAGTTTCTGCTTTATCAAGACCATTAATCGCTAAAAAATTAGTAGAGATTGCTGAGAAAACAAATTCAGTAGGTATTGCACATGGTTGTACTGGTAAAGGGAATGACCAAGTACGTTTCGAAGTTGCCATTAAAGCATTAAACCCATCATTGAAAGCATTCGCACCTGTACGTGAGTGGGCATGGAGTCGTGAAGAAGAAATTGATTATGCAATTAAACATAATATCCCTGTATCAATCAACCATGATTCACCTTATTCTATCGATCAAAACCTATGGGGCAGAGCGAATGAATGTGGTATTTTAGAAGATCCTTATGCTGCGCCACCAGAGGATGCGTTCGATCTAACAAATGCTTTAGAAGAAACACCAGATACTGCTGATGAAATCATTTTAACGTTTGTTAAAGGTATCCCAGTTCAAATTGATGGCAAAACATATGAATTAGACGATTTAATTTTAACGTTGAATGCATTAGCTGGTAAGCATGGTATCGGAAGAATTGACCATGTAGAAAATAGACTTGTAGGTATCAAATCAAGAGAAATTTATGAAGCACCTGCTGCAGAAGTTATTTTAAAAGCGCATAAAGCATTAGAAACGATTACGTTAACGAAAGATGTCGCACACTTTAAACCAATCATCGAGAAGCAATTTGCTGAACAACTATACAATGGACTTTGGTTCTCACCTTTAACTGATAGCTTGAAATTATTTATTGATAGTACTCAGCAATACGTAAGTGGTGATGTCAGAATTAAATTATTCAAAGGTAATGCCATCGTTAATGGTAGAAAATCACCTTACACATTATATGATGAAAAATTAGCAACTTATACAAAAGAAGATGCATTTAATCAAGACGCTGCTGTTGGCTTTATCGATATCTATGGTTTACCTACTCAAGTAAATGCGATGTTACATGGAGGCTATAGCAATGAGCAATAAAGCTTGGGGCGGTAGATTTGAAGTACAACCTGAAGAGTGGGTTGACGACTTTAACGCATCCATTACTTTTGATCAAACGCTCATAGATCAAGATATCGAAGGCAGCATTGCGCATGCAACTATGCTTGCGAATCAAGGCATTATTAGTCAACAAGACAGCGAACAAATTATACAAGGACTAAAATCTATTCAACATGATTATCATCAAGATCAAATTCAATTTAGTGCATCATTAGAAGATATTCATTTAAATATTGAACATGAATTAATTAAACGTATTGGTGATGCTGGTGGTAAGTTGCATACTGGACGCAGTAGAAACGATCAAGTTGCAACAGACATGCACTTGTACACTAAGAAACAAGTGCAAGATATCATCGCATTAATTAAGTCGTTACAAAGTGTAATTGTAGACATCGCTTCCAATAATGTTGATACAATTATGCCTGGTTATACTCATTTACAGCGTGCACAGCCAATTTCATTTGCACATCATATTATGACTTATTTTTGGATGTTACAACGAGACCAACAACGATTTGAAGATAGTTTAAAACGAATCGATATTAATCCTTTAGGTGCAGCAGCCTTAAGTGGTACCACATACCCTATCGATAGACACGAGACAACAGCATTGTTGAACTTTGGCAGTCTCTATGAGAATAGCCTAGATGCTGTTAGTGACAGAGACTATATTATTGAAACATTGCATAATATTTCTTTAACGATGGTTCACTTATCACGCTTTGCAGAGGAAATTATTTTCTGGTCCACAGACGAAGCTAAATTCATTACATTATCAGATGCATTTTCTACTGGCTCATCTATTATGCCACAAAAGAAAAATCCTGATATGGCAGAATTAATTAGAGGTAAAGTTGGTCGAACGACTGGTCATTTAATGAGCATGCTTATGACTTTAAAAGGATTACCTCTAGCATATAACAAAGATATGCAGGAAGATAAAGAAGGTTTATTCGATGCTGTCCATACAATTAAAGGTTCTTTACGTATTTTCGAAGGTATGATTCAAACGATGACAATTAATAAAGAACGACTCAATCAAACTGTTAAAGAAGATTTTTCAAATGCAACGGAACTAGCAGATTATTTAGTAACTAAAAATATTCCATTTAGAACTGCACATGAAATTGTAGGAAAAATCGTCTTAGAATGTATACAACAAGGTCATTATTTATTAGATGTTCCTTTAGCAACATATCAACAACATCATTCTAGTATCGATGCCGATATTTACGATTATTTGCAGCCTGAAAATTGCTTGAAACGACGTCAAAGTTACGGGTCAACGGGTCAATCATCGGTCAAACAACAACTTGATGTTGCTAAACAATTACTGTCACAATAAATACGTTAATCTACCTACCCACAATGTCTATAAAAATTACATTGTGGGTATTTTAATGCTCTCTTCGTCTTATTGAACATCACATTTTTAATATTCCTAAAATGTTTGATAATTCTTTTAAATTTATATTACAAAAATGTTATAAATTGTAAAAGAAATGTGTAAAGCGTTTTCACAAGCAGGTTTTTGTAGTATTTTAAAATTGTTAGACTACAAATAAAGAGATGAAAGGATAAAGACTATGACTAACTCTTCGAAAAGCTTCACTAAATTTATGGCTGCTTCTGCTGTTTTTACTATGGGATTTTTATCAGTACCTACTGCTGGCGCTGAACAAACAAATCAAATTGCAAATAAACCTCAGGCTATTCAATGGCATACAAATTTAACGAATGAGCGATTCACTACTATCGCACATCGTGGCGCAAGTGGCTATGCACCCGAGCATACGTTTCAAGCATATGATAAGAGTCATAATGAGTTAAAAGCATCGTATATCGAAATTGATTTACAACGTACCAAAGATGGCCATTTAGTTGCTATGCATGATGAAACAGTTAACCGTACAACAAATGGACACGGTAAAGTTGAGGATTATACCCTTGATGAATTAAAACAGTTAGATGCAGGAAGTTGGTTTAATAAAAAATATCCAAAATACGCAAGAGCAAGTTATAAAAATGCTAAAGTACCCACTTTAGATGAAATTTTAGAACGTTATGGTCCGTATGCAAACTATTATATTGAAACAAAGTCACCTGATGTATACCCAGGAATGGAAGAACAATTATTAGCTTCATTGAAAAAGCATCACCTTTTAAATAACAATAAATTAAAAAATGGACATGTAATGATTCAATCATTTTCTGATGAAAGTTTAAAGAAAATTCATCGTCAAAATAAGCATGTGCCATTAGTAAAATTAGTTGATAAAGGTGAACTACAACAATTTAACGACCAACGCTTAAAGGAGATACGCTCTTATGCGATTGGATTAGGACCTGATTATACAGATTTAACTGAACAAAATACCCATCATTTAAAAGACTTAGGATTTATAGTACATCCTTATACAGTAAATGAAAAAGCTGATATGTTACGATTAAATAAATACGGCGTTGATGGTGTCTTTACAAATTTCGCTGATAAATATAAAGAAGTCATTAAATAGTATTGTTAAACTAGAAAACATAAATACAAAAATATAGCTATTACTATAAAAAACAGCAGTAAGATATTTCCGAATAGAAAATATCCTACTGCTGTCTTTTTGCTCAATTATATATAGTTGAGCGTTTAATTAGAAATTCTCTGTGTTCGGGGCCACCCCAACTTGCATTGTCTGTAGAAATTGACTCCCCAATTTCTCTGTGTTGGGGCCCCGCCAACTTGCACATTATTGTAAGCTGACTTTCCACCAGCTTCTGTGTTGGGGCCCGCCCCAACTTGCATTGTCTGTAGAAATTGGCTCCCCAATTTCTCTGTGTTGGGGGCCCCGACTATTTTTGAAATAAGCTTGTTACACGGGCATTGTTTTACAGTCAACTACTGCTAAAATAAAATTAACGAGCTTAGGGCTTTGTTTTCTGTCCCAAGCTCGTTAAATCACATATGATAATTAATTATGCCCAACCACGATATCTAGCTGCTTCTGCTGTACGTTTAATACCTATGATATATGCTGCAAGTCTCATATCTATTTTTCGATTTTGAGACAATTCGTAAATCGTATCAAATGCCGCTTCTAATTTTTCACGTAGCTTTTCATTTACTTCTTCTTCAGACCAATAATAACCTTGATTATTTTGTACCCATTCGAAGTAAGAAACCGTTACACCACCAGCACTTGCTAATACGTCTGGAACTAATAATATACCACGTTCAGTTAAAATACGTGTTGCTTCTGGTGTTGTAGGTCCATTAGCAGCTTCAACAACGATACTAGCTTTAATATCATGTGCATTGTCTTCTGTGATTTGGTTTGAAATAGCCGCTGGTACTAAAATGTCACAATCTAATTCAAACAATTCTTTATTTGAGATTGTTTCTTCAAATAAATTTGTTACCGTACCAAAACTATCACGACGGTCTAATAAATAATCTATATCTAAGCCATTTGGATCGTGTAATGCACCGTAAGCATCAGAGATACCTACAATTTTTGCACCTAAATCATATAAGAATTTAGCTAAGAAACTTCCGGCATTACCGAAACCTTGAATAACAACCTTGGCACCTTCAATTTGCATATTACGACGTTTTGCAGCTTGTTCAATTGCAATAACTACACCTAGTGCAGTTGATCTGTCGCGTCCATGAGAACCACCCAATACAATTGGTTTACCTGTGATGAAACCTGGTGAATTAAATTTATCTAATGCACTATATTCATCCATCATCCAAGCCATAATTTGTGAGTTTGTAAATACATCTGGTGCTGGAATATCTTTGTTCGGACCTACGAATTGTGAAATTGCTCTTACATATCCGCGTGATAAACGTTCAACTTCATGAATGCTCATTTGACGTGGATCACAAACGATACCACCCTTACCACCACCGTATGGTAAGTTAACAATGCCACATTTCAAAGTCATCCACATTGATAATGCTTTTACTTCTTCTTCATCAACATCTGGGTGGAAACGCACGCCCCCTTTTGTTGGTCCAACAGCATCATTATGTTGCGCACGGTAACCTGTAAATGTTTTAACAGTGCCATCATCCATTCGTACAGGGATACGCACTTGTAACATTCTTAAAGGTTCTTTAATTAAATCGTACATTCCTTCGTCAAATCCCAATTTATGCAATGCTTCTTTAATAATTCCTTGAGTAGAAGTTACTAAATTATTGTTCTCAGTCATGATCCTTTTCGCCTCTTCTTTACCTAATGATTTCGCTTTCAAACATATTGTAACATAACGTATTCCTTTTTAAAGCCCTTACAAACTGATTGTTACAACTTTTTGACATTATTGAAATACATGTCTTATTTTTTCAAGTGCAAGGTCCAATTCTTCTTTAGTAATAATTAATGGTGGTGCAAAACGAATGACAGTATCATGCGTTTCTTTACATAATAAACCTTCTTCTTTCAAAGCTTCACAATATGGTCTAGCACTTTCATTAAGTTCCACACCTATAAACAAACCACGTCCACGGACTTCTTTAATTGATGGATGATCAATTTGCTTTAATTGTTCTTTAAAATAATCTCCTAATTCCAAAGAGCGCCCTGGTAAATCCTCATCAACGATAACATCTAATGCAGCAATTGATGCAGCACAAGCAAGTGGATTACCACCAAATGTTGAACCATGTGAGCCAGGTGTAAAGACATCTAATACTTCTTTATCTGCTAATACAACAGAAATTGGGAAGACACCACCACCTAGTGCTTTACCTAAAATATAGACATCAGGTTTTACATTATCCCAATCCGTAGCAAATAATTTACCCGAACGACCTAATCCTGCTTGGATTTCGTCAGCAATAAATAAGACATTATGTTCATCACATAATTCTCTAATTGCTTTCAAATATCCTTCTGGCGGTATATTTATACCCGCTTCACCTTGAATTGGTTCTACTAAAACTGCTGCAGTATTTTCATTAATTGCAGCTTTCAATGCATCTACATCTCCAAAATCAACTTTTCTAAATCCATCTAATAACGGACCATAACCACGTTGGTATTCTGCTTCTGATGATAATGAAACTGGCGCCATTGTTCGACCATGGAAGTTACCATTAAATGCAATGATTTCTGCTTTATTTGGCTCAATTCCTTTAACATCGTATGCCCAGCGTCGTGCTGCTTTCAAAGCTGTTTCTACTGCTTCAGCACCTGTATTCATTGGCAAAGCTTTATCTTTACCTGCCAGTTTACAAATTTTTTCGTACCATTCTCCTAAGTTATCACTATGAAAAGCACGTGAAACTAGAGTCACTTTATCAGCTTGATCTTTTAATGCTTGAATAATTTTCGGATGTCTATGACCTTGGTTAACAGCGGAATATGCAGATAACATATCCATATATTTATTGCCTTCAGGATCTTTAACCCATACCCCTTCAGCTTCTGAAATGACAATTGGCAATGGTAAATAATTATGTGCTCCGTAATGATTTGTTAACTCAATAATTTTTTCAGATTTAGTCATCATATCTCCCCTTTTCATCATTTATAACTATTATACATGAAACATTATCCAAATAATTACATTAGTTTTCAAAGCAGATACTTTTCCACCAAAAAAAGATGAAATAATCACTAAGTTTCATTAAATTTGTCTATTTTGAAAACCCTTACATTTATAATGACATAATTACTTAAATGATTACAAGCAAAAGAATTGATAATTTTACACTTAATCAAAAGTATATTTTACTAAGAATATTTTTAATTATAAATATTGAAAACCACTAACAAATTGCATACACAATATCATTAGTGGTAACAGTTAAACACTTATTTATCTTTACGTGGTAATGGATAGAACCCTTCATTAAATTGATGCCATAAATTAGGAGTTAAGTGATGATTATCTTCTCTCTCTGGATCAAAGTAATTAATAATTTCATCTTCCCGTCCATCTTTAATTTTTTCAACAAATTGATAATCCAGTAGTAGCTCTCTACCAATGGCTACTAAGTCAACACCAACATTTTCAACTGCATCTAAAGCTTCGTCAGCTGTGAAAATTGAACCTATACCGATAAGTGGCATACGACCATTTATCCATTTGTGAATTAAAGGCAGTCTTTCTTGTCCAGCGTATTTACCTTCACGTGTCGTTGCATGCGTATCCATCATTGAAACATGAATATAGTCGATTGGCATATGGCTAATTTTATTAACGAGTTCCTCTGTAATTTCCATTGTGATTCCTGGAGACTCCGCTTCCTCTGGAGATAATCTGTATCCAACTATAAAGTCTCTATTGCCATACGCTTCTTTCGCTTTAAGCACTTCTTCAATCACAGCGACCGGGAATTTATATTGATTTGCCCATACATCATTTCTTCTATTATAGTATGGTGATACAAATTGATGAATTAAGTAATGATTCGCGCCATGTATTTCAACACCATCAAACCCTGCTTCAATTGCACGTCGTGTTGCTTCACCAAAATCCTTGATTGCTTGTTCAATCTCTTCATTCGTCATTTCTCTAGCACTATGTTCTTGTTTCTGACCGAAACTTTTTAAAGAAATTGGACTTGGTGCTACGACGTCTCCATCAGGTGTTAATTCAGGCAATGCTTGTGCACCGCCATGATGTATTTGTACGAGTGCTTTGGCACCGTTTTTCTTCATTGCTGTAGCTAATTGTTTTAGTCCTTCAATATCACTGTCATGCGCGATTGATGGCTGTCCTGGAAATGCTTTTCCGACATCACTCACATTACTCGCAGCATTAATTGTAATACCAACATCTTGTGAACGCTTTTCAATATAAGGAAGTTCTACATCTGAAATAGTACCATCATCATTTGAAGAAATATGTGTTAAAGGGGCTAACACAAATCGATTTCTCAACTCTACTCCATTTGGTAATTCTACTTTATCAAACAATGGTTCGTATTTACTTTTCATTACTTAATTCCTCCTTAAAATTATTGAGTTGACTATAACATGTAATTTTTTCATTCTCCAATTATCTGTTTATATAGTTACATTTCGTTTAATACTTTAAGTTGTAGTTCTCATTTCTAAAATAAATTTAAAAAACAAATCCACATACATCATTGCAAGTCAACGATTCTATCTAACAAAGATAATGGATATGTCACCTTAAACCATTTGTAAGTGTAAATAGAATCAATCATATTACGTTATCGTAGACAAAAAGAGATTAGTATCTAATAAAATTTGATAGATACTAATCTCTTTTATAGTCTAAGAAACTTTCATTTCAGACCCTTTGTATGATTTTCGGTACGATTTATCTGTTCCTTTAGTCGTTTCGAATTGCTCGCTTTGACTGTTTTATCCAGATTGGTAAGCGTTCTTTAAGTGTTTGAAACCCATATTTTTCTGTTTCTCTGATTTCATCTAATACTGATTGTTTTTCCTTCTTACGCTCATAATTTTTGAAGTAATCATTATCCTTTAATGATAGATTAAGCTTTCCTTCATCATCTATAGACAAAATTTTAGCTTTAACAATTTGGCCTTCTGATAGAAATTTCTTCAAATTATGAACGTAGTCATCCATAATTTCTGATATATGAATCAGTCCTTCAGTATGATTAGGGGTCTCAACAAACGCACCGTATGGTTGAATACCAGTTACACGCACCTTGATATGTTGGCCAATTTTGTAGTTATTCAACTTAATAACCCCTTATTTCGTTTACTTAACACTATTATCATAGCACAAATCGAAATGGTGGACTAATTAAAACATCAAATCATACGAATATTATTTTATAAATGAATAAGAATTCTACAAACTTGGATTTACAAATAAAATCAGCAACAAATTCCTATCTAAACCAATATGATATCCAGCTACTTTGTTTTCAATTTATTAACTATTTGAATAGCAATTCTCTGTAAAACATAAAAAGCAACCTCAACTATTATCTTTAGAATACACATCTATTTAAAAACTGTGCTTTCTTGATAAATATATTAAGATTGCTTATCATGTTAGTTTATTTGTTTTAGTTGGAATATATACTAATCCATTCATAAATTAGCTTTATCCGAGTTTAAAATGTTGGTAGTTAATTATGTTTAGATATTATTCTTCAACATCAATAGATTCAATTACAACATCATGAAGTGGTTTATCTTGTGGTCCCACTTTTGTATTTGCAATATCTTCTAATGTAGTTTCACCATCAATGATTTGACCGAATACTGTATGTTTTTGATCTAACCATGGTGTACCACCCTTCTCGCCATATGCATCAACGATTGGTTGTGGCCAACCACCATCTGCAAGTTGACTTAACATATTTTGAGGTACTTCTTTCATTTGAACAATGAAAAATTGTGAACCATTAGTATTAGGTCCTGAGTTAGCCATTGATAATGCGCCATATAAGTTAAATGCATTTAATGAAAATTCATCTTCAAAAGCACCGCCATAAATACTTTCGCCACCCATACCAGTAGCTGTTGGATCGCCACCTTGAATCATGAAGTCATTAATGACACGGTGGAATGTTATTCCATCATAATAACCATTTTTTGCATGTGTCACAAAATTTTCAACTGTTTTTGGTGCAATATTTGGAAATAATTTGAATGTCATGTCACCTTTATTTGTGTGCATAACCACTTTAATTTCACCTTGTTGTACTTCTTTGTTTAACTGTGGATAGTTAGCCATTTATATTCTCCATTCATGTTATGATACATATATATTAACATACTTTTAAGGGAGGAAAATAGCATGAAGCTATATCGATTTTCACACAAAACAGGTAGCTATGGTGTCACGATTGTTGAAGAAAATGGAGACGATGTACTTGTTAAAGTTGAACAAGTTATCAAACACCCGAAACAAGGTGATTTACATAACCCTACTGAAACTGAAGGTGTATTTTTCCATGAACGCAAAGCATTAAGCCATTTTGAAAAACGCTATACGAAACGTTCACAATTACGCGACTTCAATGTTGATGTATTGCGCTATGAAGATTCACTTCAACAAGCAATTACAGATTTAGAAACTAAACTTAAAGCTCAGCAAACAAAACATGCTGAAATGTCTTTAGCTAGTTTAGCACGCTTAAAAGAAGATTATTCACTTCAATACAAAGAAAATTTTAAATAAAAAATGACGTGTTTCTTCTTATTTAAATACTTCTGAAAATAAAGCACAACAAGGAGTGTGTACGTTTTTCAGAACTATATCATTCATGTATAATGAATAACATAAATATTTTTTAAAGGAGGACAACATAGTGAGTTTGTTACATATTGCGGTGATATTACCGTTAATATTCGCACTCATTATTCCTATCCTGTATAGATTTTTTAAACGTATACATTTAGGATGGTTCGTATTACCTGTCCCTATCGTCATATTTATTTATATGCTTACATTAATTAAAACGACGATGTCAGGTAATACTGTAATGAAAACCTTAAATTGGATGCCTCATTTTGGTATGAACTTTGATTTATATCTTGATGGCTTAGGTTTACTCTTTAGTTTGCTTATTTCAGGAATCGGCAGTTTAGTAGTATTATATTCAATCGGCTACTTAAGTAAGTCAGAACAACTAGGGAATTTTTATTGTTATTTATTACTATTTATGGGTGCAATGTTAGGTGTCGTACTTTCAGATAATGTTATTATTCTATATTTATTCTGGGAGCTAACGTCATTTTCTAGTTTTTTACTTATTTCATTCTGGCGCGAACGACAAGCATCTATATATGGTGCTCAAAAATCGCTCATAATCACAGTATTTGGTGGTCTATCATTATTAGGTGGTATCATCTTACTCGCTATACCAACGCAATCATTTAGCATTCAGTACATGATTCAACATGCTTCTGAAATTCAAAATAGCCCATTCTTCATTTTTGCGATGATTTTAATTATGATTGGTGCTTTTACAAAATCTGCTCAGTTTCCATTTTATATTTGGCTACCAGATGCAATGGAAGCACCTACACCAGTCAGTGCTTATCTTCATTCAGCAACAATGGTTAAAGCAGGGTTATATTTAATCGCTCGAATGACACCAATCTTCGCAGCATCGCAAGGTTGGATATGGACTGTCACACTCGTTGGTTTAATTACGTTATTCTGGGCTTCGCTAAACGCAACAAAACAACAAGACTTGAAAGGTATACTGGCATTTTCAACAGTATCCCAATTAGGTATGATTATGGCGATGCTTGGAATCGGTGCCATTAGTTATCACTATCAAGGCGATGATAGCAAAATATATGCTGCTGCATTTACGGCTGCAATATTCCATTTAATCAACCATGCAACATTTAAAGGTGCCCTATTTATGATTACAGGTGCAGTGGATCATTCTACTGGTACACGTGATGTTAAGAAATTAGGTGGCTTACTAACAATTATGCCTATTTCATTTACAATCACTGTTATTACGGCATTAAGTATGGCTGGTGTACCACCGTTCAATGGTTTCTTATCAAAAGAATCATTTTTAGAAACAACATTTACAGCAAGCCAAGCAAATTTATTCAGTGTTGATACATTAGGCTACCTATTCCCAATCATTGGTATAGTGGGCAGTGTCTTCACATTTGTATATTCAATTAAATTTATAATGCATATATTTTTCGGACAATATAAACCTGAACAATTACCTAAAAAAGCACACGAAGTATCAATATTAATGCTTTTATCACCAGCTATTTTAGCTACATTAGTAATTGTATTTGGTTTATTCCCTGGCATTTTAACTAATTCGATTATTGAACCAGCTACATCTTCGATTAATCATACGGTAATTGATGATGTTGAATTCCATATGTTCCATGGATTAACGCCTGCCTTTTTATCAACATTAGTGATTTATATTTTAGGTATCTTACTAATTGTGACATTTAGTTATTGGGTAAAATTGTTGCAACGACAACCTGGTAAACTAACATTCAATTATTGGTACAACAGAAGTGCAAATGTTATTCCAAACTACTCTGAAAAGATGACGAATAGCTATGTTACCGATTATTCACGTAATAATTTAGTTATCATTTTTGGTGCATTAATTTTATTAACATTTATCACTGTATTCTCAGTACCTTTCAACATTAATTTTAAAGACGTTAGTCCGATTAGAATTTTCGAAGTTTGTATCGTAATTTTATTATTAAGTGCTGCCTTTTTAATTCTTTTCGCTAAATCAAGATTATTTAGCATCATTATGCTAAGTGCAGTTGGATATGCTGTGTCTGTATTGTTTATATTCTTTAAAGCACCCGACTTAGCATTGACACAGTTTGTCGTTGAATCTATTTCAACAGCATTGTTCTTATTATGCTTCTACCACTTACCAAATTTAAATCGTTATAATGAAAAGCGCTCATTCCAGCTTACTAATGCTTTAATTGCTGGTGGTGTTGGTTTGTCCGTCATTATTATCGGTTTAATTGCATACGGAAATAGACATTTTGAATCGATATCTAAGTTTTATCAAGAGCACGTTTATGATTTAGCTCACGGTAAAAACATGGTAAACGTCATACTTGTGGATTTCCGTGGTATGGATACTTTATTCGAGTCATCTGTGCTTGGTATCGCAGGATTAGCTGTATATACAATGATTAAATTACGTAAAAAGCGTCAAACGCAAGGTAACGAGGTGAAAAATCATGAATAGACAACAAAATGATCTAATTTTGCAATTTGCTGCAGTTATTATCTTTTTCATGGTAATGGTCTTTGGTTTTTCACTTTTCTTAGCAGGACATTATACACCTGGTGGCGGTTTCGTCGGCGGATTATTATTCGCAAGTTCACTTGTTATCATTACGATTGCATTTGATATAGAAACAATGCGTAAAATTTTCCCATTAGATTTTAAAATCTTGATAGGTATCGGATTAGTTTTTTGTATTGCGACGCCTATCGCAAGTTGGTTTTTAGGCAAAAATTTCTTTACGCATGTCACATTTGATATACCGTTATTTATATTAGAACCTGTTCATATGACAACAGCAGTATTCTTTGATTTCGGTGTTTTATGTGCAGTAGTTGGTACTGTCATGACAATTATTATTTCGATTGGAGAGAACGAATAGTGGAAATTATTATGATTTTTGTTAGTGGTATTCTCACAGCAATTAGTGTCTATCTCGTTTTGTCTAAAAGTCTGATACGAATTGTTATGGGAACTACACTACTAACACATGCAGCAAATTTATTTTTAATAACTATGGGTGGACTTAAACATGGTACTGTTCCAATTTATGAAGCGAACGTAAAAAGCTATGTTGATCCTATCCCGCAAGCACTTATTTTAACAGCAATCGTTATCGCCTTTGCGACAACAGCCTTTTTCTTAGTATTAGCATTTAGAACATATAAAGAATTAGGCACAGATAACGTTGAGAGTATGAAAGGAGTTCCAGAAGATGATTGAAAGTAATATGCTTGTGTTAACGCTCGTCATTCCAGTAATTACAGCCATATTACTTGTCTTTATTGGAAAGCGTCCTATTATAAAGCGTTATGTCGCACTAGGCGGTACATTATTAACCTTGGTCGCGGCAATTATCAATTTAGCAAATGTTGTAAAACATGGACCATTACGAGTTGAACTAGGTTCATGGAAAGCGCCTTACAGTATTGTCTTTGTTTTAGACATATTCAGTGCCTTACTAATTATTACTAGTATTATTATTACAGCTATTGTGATTTTATATTCATACCAAACAATTGGTATTGAACGTGAAAGATATTATTATTATTTTTCAGTACTATTTATGTTAATAGGTATCATTGGTGCCTTTACAACTGGTGACATTTTCAACCTATTCGTATTTTTCGAAGTATTTCTAATGTCATCATATTTCTTATTAGTTATAGGTTCTACAAAAATCCAATTACAAGAAACAATAAAATATGTTCTTGTTAACGTTGTATCATCATCCTTCTTCGTAATGGGTGTAGCGATTTTATATTCAGTAGTAGGAACATTGAATCTAGCAGATATAAGCAATAAATTAGCTAACCTTTCAGCGCATGACAGTGGCTTAGTCAATATCGTTTTCATACTATTTATCTTTGTTTTTGCTACAAAAGCTGGCGTATTCCCAATGTTTGTTTGGTTACCTAGTGCATACTATGCACCACCAATTCCAATCATTGCATTCTTTGGCGCTTTGTTAACAAAAGTTGGTGTTTATGCAATCGCTAGAACATTGAGCCTATTCTTTAGTGATAATGTAAGCTTTTCACATTATGTCATTTTATTCTTAGCACTATTAACGATCATCTTTGGTTGTGTCGGTGCTGTTGCATATGCCAACATTAAAAAAATCATCCTATACAATGTCATGATTGCTGTAGGTGTGATCTTAGTCGGCGTTGCAATGATGACAGAGTCAGGTATGATTGGTGCTATTTACTATACATTGCATGACATGTTAGTAAAACTTGCATTATTCTTGCTTATCGGAATTATAATTAAAATTACAGGCACTGCTGATTTAAGACAATTTGGTGGCTTAATTAAACGATATCCTGTACTTGGTTGGTCATTCTTTATTGCAGCATTAAGTTTAGCTGGCATTCCCCCACTCAGTGGCTTTTATGGAAAATTTTTCATTGTCCAATCAACATTTGAAAGAGGATTTTATTTGAGTGGTGTCATCGTCTTATTATCAAGTTTAGTCGTATTATATTCTGTCATTCGCATATTCCTACAAGGCTTTTTCGGTCAACCAAAAGGATATGATCTTAATAACAAAGTCGACGTCAAATATTTAACTACGATTGCAATCGTTGCAGTTGTGATAACTGTTTTATATGGATTGTCAGCAGATTACTTATATCCAATGGTAAAAGCTGGTGCAGAAACATTCTACAATCCATCAACCTACGTTAAAGCTGTATTAGGAGGTAAATAACATGGCTGTACAATTAGTATTAAACTTTATTATCGCAGTGTTTTGGTTGTTTGTGACAAATAGTTACACAACAAATAACTTTGTGTTAGGTTTCATCTTTGGCCTAGTTCTTTTTTACCTCTTACACAGAGTGTTACCAGGTAGATTTTATGTCATCACGCTATATCGTATTATTAAATTAATTATTATTTTCTTAATCGAACTGATTAAAGCTAATTTTGATGTTTTGAAAATTATTATTAAACCTTCGATTAAAAATGAACCAGGATTCTTTGTTTATCACACAGATTTAAAAAAAGATTGGCAAATTGTCTTGTTGTCTAATTTAATTACATTAACACCTGGTACTGTAGTGCTTGGTGTAAGTGATGATCGTACAAAAATTTATATTCATGCCATAGATTTTTCAACTAAAGAGCAAGAAGTAGAAAGTATTAAAACATCATTAGAGAAAATTGTAAGAGAGGTGGGCGAAATATAATGAATCATAATGTTATTATCGTTATTGCATTAATCATAGTTGTCATTTCTATGTTAGCTATGCTCATTCGCGTTGTGCTAGGCCCATCACTTGCCGATCGTGTTGTCGCATTAGATGCGATTGGTCTTCAATTAATGGCAGTTATAGCATTATTCAGTATTTTATTAAATATTAAATACATGATTGTCGTTATTATGATGATTGGTATATTAGCCTTTTTAGGTACTGCAGTATTCTCTAAATTTATGGACAAAGGTAAGGTGATTGAACATGATCAAAATCATACTGATTAGTCTTGCACTTATCTTTGTTATCATCGGTGCTTTAATTAGCGCCCTAGCAGCCATAGGATTATTGAGACTTGAAGATGTATATTCACGTGCACATGCTGCCGGAAAAGCATCAACATTAGGTGCAATGTCATTACTATTTGGTACTTTTTTATATTTTATTGCTACTCAAGGTTTTGTAAATATGCAATTAATCGTTGCGATTATCTTTGTATTAATTACAGGTCCTCTTTCAAGTCATATGATTATGAAAGCAGCATATAATATTAAAACGCCTTATACTAAAAAGACTAAAGTCGATGAAATTTCGGAAGACTTAAAAGACACAAAATTGTAGATTATTTAACAAAGTCATAAATATAAATCAACAACAAACAGCAGTAAGATGATTCCAAATTAGGAATGATTTTACTGCTGTTTTCTTTTGACATTGTTACCTCTTTTTCAATGAATTTAGTTTAGTACATACTTCTTTGACTACAGCTTCGCCCTATCTACGTATATCTCTTTAATTTAATTGCCTTTCATGTCGTTATGTATTATGATAATAATAATTATAAATCGTAACGATTACGCTTTAAAAAGAGAGAGGTTTTATTATGCATTGGACAATTATCGGCGGTGGCATACAGGGAACTGCAATCGCACAAAAACTATTATCAAGCGGATTAACAACAGACCGATTAACAATCATTGACCCACACGAAACTTTTTGCCAAAGGTTTAACTCATATACAAATCGAATAGAAATGCCTTATTTAAGATCACCGATTGTACACCACGTACATCCACAACCGTTCCATCTAAAACAATTCGCTAAACAGCACCAATATACAAATGCTTTTTATGGTCCTTATCAGCGACCTGAATTGACAATGTTTATGGATCATATTGCACATGCTTCTAAACAATATCAATTAGAGGATTGCTTGGTTCAAGGTTTAGTTCAAACTTTAGATAAACAAGAAGACAAATGGCATATCAAGTTAGAAGATGGACAAATTATCACTACAGATTGCGTCGTTATTGCAATAGGTAGTACAAATATTCCGTTTATGCCTGACATTTTAAAAGACAAACAAAATGTAAATCATATCTTCGAGAAAGAACATGATCAAGTAGTATATGATAAGACCGATCATATCGTTGGTAGTGGCATTACTGCTGCACATCTTGCACTTAAATTGTTAAATCATGATGACGATAAAAAGATTCATTTATGGCTAAATAAAGATATTGAGATACATGACTTTGATGCTGATCCTGGTTGGTTAGGTCCGAAAAATATGTCTTCATTTTTAAGTACTAAAAGCATGCCTGAAAGAAATGCCATTGTACAACGTGAACGTCATAAAGGATCAATGCCTCACGAACTGTACTTACGCCTTAAAAAACATATTAAAAATGGTCGTATAAATGTGCATAAAACACCTATCACTCAAATTAGTGATGGTTTAATTAACACTGAAAATGATTCTGTTCCATATCAACAGATTATGGTTGCAACTGGTTTTGAACAAGATTTTATGTCACAACCACTTATTAAGCAATTAATACAAAATTATGATGCACCTATCAACGAATGTAATTACCCTGTTATTTCCGAAAAATTAGAATGGATACCAAATCTATTTGTCGCAGGATGCTTTGCAGACTTAGAATTAGGACCATTTGGTAGAAATGTTATGGGTGGCCGTAAAGCTGCCGAACGCATTGAACAAGCATTTCTAAAACTACAACAATATAGCGCATAAAAAAACTGCTAGCCGTAGTTATGAATATCTCATAACATTTCAGCTAGCAGTTCTTTTATTTTAAAGGTTTAATAGCAACTGTACCACGCATAACTGTAATTAATTGTTCTTTGTCATTCTTAATTTTTATATCCCATACATGTGTCGACTTACCTTGATGAATAATCTCAGCTGTCGCAGTAACACGACCATCTTTAGCAGAATGAATATGGTTGGCATTCATCTCTAAACCTAATGGAATAAATTTGGTTGTATCAATTAGATTAGCAGATCCTAATGAACATGCTGTTTCACCTAAAGCAATCGAAGCACCACCATGTAAATATCCAAATGGTTGTTTTACTTTATCAGTAACAGGCATAGAAATAACAACTAAACCATCTTCCTGGTGATCTATTGACATCTCAAATGTCTCTAATAAATGAGTCATATTTTCACCTCTTTATGCTTATAGTACCATAGCAGCAATAGTACCGAAAATCATTAAAGGAATATTATAAAACAAGAAGTTTGGTACACAAGTATCGCGTATATGATCATGTTGGCCATCAACATTTAATCCCGCAGTTGGTCCTAATGTTGAATCACTTGCAGGTGAACCTGAGTCACCTAATGCACTCGCTGTTCCAATCAATGCGATTAATGCCATAGTATCTAGTCCAATTGACGCTCCAAAAGGAATGAATAATGATGCGATAATAGGAATTGTTGCAAATGATGATCCAATACCTAAAGTGACAATTAAACCTATCACATACATCATGATAATGCTAAATAATTTATTATCACCAGTAATACTTGTTAAAGTTTTAACTAATTCATCTATATCACCAGTAGCATTCATTACACCAGCAAATCCATTTGCTGTTAAAATAACTACACCAATATAAGCCATAATTTTAATACCTTCAACAAACTTAGCATCTAATTCATACCAATTATATGCACGTGAAATAAAGAATACGAGTACCCCGGCCAGTGCACCAAAAATCATTGAATCTGTAAATGTTTGTACTAAAAATGTAGCTAGTATTGCTACAATTGTTACTATTAAGATATATGGTTTTAACTCTGTAACATTGTCACTATCTGAAATTTTACGTGTTTCATATTCACGTGGTTTACGATATACATATAAGCCGATAAGTAAGCCAACAATATACCCCATTGAAGGAATAAGCATTGCTTTCCAAATCATATTAAACTCAATTGGGTGATTCGCCTTTGCAAAGCCACTTTGAATAATTTGTTGGAAAATTTGACCGAATCCATAAGGTAATAACACATACGGGAAACATAAACCAAAACCGATAATCAAACCGATTAAACGTCTATCTATTTTTAAGTCATTAAACAGACTTAACAATGGTGGAATGACAATTGGAATGAATGCAATATGTACAGGAATTAAGTTTTGACTCATGATACTCATAGCTAATAATGCAATAATTATTGTCACTTTTACTTTAACTCTTGACCATCGACTATTTTCAGCGTGAATTGCATTTATAATTTTTCCTACTAAATAGTCTGTGATACCACTGTATGAAATTAATGCTGCAAATCCACCTAATAAGGCATAGCTTAATGCTACCTCAGCACCATCGACTATATTTTTCCCAAATACATTTATAACTTTTTCAATGCTCATGCCTGAAATTAAGCCACCAACTAGCGCACTGATAAATAAGCTTATAACTACGTTTAATCGACATAAACATAGCACAATCATTAATATTACTGCTATTACTACTGCATTTATCATATGACAACCATCCTTTATCACTCTATCGAACTAAAGCGTTTATAGACTACATAGTATCAGTAGCTTTAACACCTGTCAATAGCAAACTATACTAATAATCTTTATTTTTTAGTTAATTGTCTTTCTTAAAATAATTTTCGCTTTCATTAAATTAAACAATTTTACAAGACTGGAACACCAATCAAAATCCTAAGTTCTATAATGTTATATTAGTAGTCGTTGACTGAATGAACATATGCTTATAATACGTTTTTGCAATGCTAGTCAAGTTGATTTATGCTCATAAGGATATGCGATTTATATTTTCTTACAACAATGAAAATGCCTGATACAATGCGATCCTTTATACTTTCAAGAGTTAAATTAGAAATGTATAACAAGACACAAGTTGTATCAGGCAAATAATTAAATTATTGTTGTTTTAACCATTGTACTATCGTCGGAATCATAAATCCTGTTGGCCCTTTTGGACCATTATATGAAGCTTTATTAGTCGTTGCTGGACCTGCAATATCGAAATGAATGTGAGGTGTTTGACCACTAAAATGTGTTACAAAACTTGCCGCAAATAGCGCTTTACCTTGTCCATTCGTATGGTTAACTAAATCAGCGATATCACTGTGTTTAATACTTGCACGTTCGGTTGCAGTAATCGGTAATTCATATACCATTTCATCGACTTTAGAACTTATTTGTAATATATCGTTTAATATCACTTTACTATTCGATTCAAATGCAGCAGCTTTATCATCGCCTAGTGCAACAATTGCTGCACCCGTTAATGTAGCAAAGTCCATAATCACACTAGGCTGATATTGATTTGCATAATACACAGCATCTGCAAGGACTAATCTACCTTCAGCGTCTGTATTCATTACTTCTACAGTTTCACCACTTAATGCTGTAAATACATCATCTGGCTTCATTGACGCTTCATTTATCATATTTTCAGCACAAGCAAGCACTCCGACAATATTTACAGGCAGTTGTAAACGACTAGCCGCTTCAATGATACCAACGACATTCGCAGCGCCACACATGTCAAACTTCATTGTAGCCATGCCATTCTTCGTTTTAATACTATAACCACCAGAATCATATGTTATACCTTTACCAACTAAGGCAATTGGTGCTTCATCTTTGTCTTTGCCATTATATGTGATGGTTACTAATCTCGGTTTATGCTTACTACCTTTACCTACTGCTTGTAAAAGTCCGAATCCTTCAGAAACTAAAGTGTCATAATCTTTAACCTCTACTTTGACCTTTGTATTTTTAAAATGATTAACAATATCTTCTGCAAATGTTTGTGGTGTTAATACATTCGGTGGCATATTACTAAAGTCTCTTGCCAAATTAATGGACTGGCCAATACTGATACCCTCATGAATGAAATCTAATTCAATTAATGATTCACTAATAAGGTTTAAATTCGTCTTAAACGGTGCCTTCTTACTTGATTTATAATGATCGAATTCATATGTTGCACGCTCACTTTGAATGCCGCATGCCATTAATACATCTGATAACTGATCATATTTTGAAATAAATGAATCCATAAGTAAATACGTATCTTCAATGTGTTCTGACTTTATGTATTGGAAAAGATGTCCCCATATTTTCAACATATCTTGATAACTACGTGTTTTTAAGTTTCCTAAACCAACTGTAATTAAACGATATGTTTGATCTTGTACATCAAATGCAGTTGTATAAATCTTCCCAACTTTACTACCAATAATATGTTGATGTTTTAGTCTTTCAAGTGATTCTGTAATATCGATATGATTAAAACTAATGCGCTCTAACTGATTTAAATGTTCTGGTATACCAATAATCAATGTATTTATTTCGTTGCTTAGTGTGTTATTTAATTTAAAATTCATAATGTACCTCCTTAGATTTGATATGTTACTCACTTCAAATTGTACAACAATAAAGCCCTTCAGTGACACTGAAGGACTTTATAAATGAATAATTTAATTTTATGTGTTTAGCTGTAACTTAATTTAAAGCCTAGAATTTACCTTTTTTGAATGCTAAACCGATACCACCGATTTTGAATACCGCACGTGTATCAATCACTTTTTTCATGAATGCTGCTTTTTTACCAGCGATAGGTTTACCAAATACCATACCTACACCGTCATGTGAACCTAAAGAACAAACAGTTCCACGATCAACGTATTCGAATTCTTCAGTTGATTCACCGTTTAAGATGCGTTTAATGTTTTTAGCAACACTTTCACCTTGTTGCATTGCAATTTGTGCTGTAGTTGGTAATGGACGTTCTTCTCCAGCTGGGATAAACGCTGAACAGTCACCAATAACAAAAATGTTGTCGTAACCATTGATTGTTAAATCTTGCTTTGTAACGATACGTCCACGTTTAACGCCTTCAAATGATTCTTCCATTAATTTACTACCACGTACACCAGCTGCCCATACTGAAGTACCTGCATTTAATTGTTGTTTTTCACCATCTACTTCAACTACGAAACCTTTTTCGTTACAAGCAACGATTGGTGTAGCAATTTTAAATTCAACACCGCGGTCTTCTAAGTAGCTAACTGCGTGGTTAACTAATTCTTCTGAGAACATTGGTAACATTTTAGGTGCTGCTTCAACACAAGTGATTTTGACTTTATTTTGATCCACACCATATTTGCTACATAATTCAGGAATTCTGTCTGTTAATTCACCTAAGAATTCAACACCAGTGAATCCAGCACCACCAACTAAGATAGATAAATCGTTATCATCTTTTTCTTTTGATGCTGCATAGTTAGCAAATTTGTCTTCGATATGACGTGATAATTCACGTGCTGTGATAACATTTTCAATTTGGAAAGCATGATCTTTCATACCTTCGATGCCGAATGTTTCACTAACGAAACCTAATGCTACTACTAAAATATCAAAGTCATAAATACCTTGATTTGTTTCTACCTTTTTAGCATCACGGTCAATTTTTGTTACTTCTGCTTGAACAAAGTTCACTTTGTCTTTCTTCAAGACACTTTCCACAGGATATAATACATCTTCATAGTTTAGTGTACCTGCTGATGCTTCATGTAACCATGTTGCTTCATAGTGATATTCATTTTTATTAATAAGCGTAATTTCTGCTTCTTCTGTTGATATCGCTTTTTGCAATTTAGTTACAGTTTGTAAACCTGCATAACCAGCACCAAGTACAAGTACTTTTTTACGATCTTGAGCCATTTAATTTCACCTAAGCTTTCATATTTTTTTAACCAAATGCTGATAATTACTAGTAACAACTGGTCATTACTACTTTTACCACAATGTATACTAGTTTATCATCATTTTGTTATTTAAGTCTTTTAAATTATGTAAAAACCTGTGATGTTCACAAAAAAGACATTTTTAATCCAATACTAATTCTATAGCTTTTATGTTATATTTTCAAGCAAGATTCAGTCAGATTGTGAAAAAATTAATTAATTTTTTCGTAGCGTGATTTCGATTAAAAATGTATCCGTTATCACGATCATTTAAAATACTATTAATAGTCAGATTCTTAATTTTTAATAAACTTTTTAATAAAACAAAATATCTTTACGCAAAAATAGGACATAATCAAATATGTCCCTAATCGTAATTGATATCAATTTGTATCCAAAAAATTGGGTTAACCTTAATAATTAGCAGTTTTCAGGATTACCTGCAACTTTTGCAGTTCTAAATGAACTACCACAGCCACATGATGCAATTGCATTAGGATTGTCGATTTGGAAACCGCCACCCATTAATGATTGCTTAAAATCAATAGTCGTACCATTTAATACGGGTGCATCTTTTTTGTCTACTAAAACTTTTAATCCAAAGTATTCTAAGACTTCATCATTTTCACCAGGCGCTTCTTCTGCACCCATACCGTATGTTAAACCAGTGCACCCGCCACCATTCACTTTAATTTTTAAATAGCCATCTGGCATTTCATTTGCTTTAAGCATATCTTTTACTTCGTAGGCAGCTGCTTCTGTTAATATAACTGTTGGCATGATAACTCCTCCTTAAAAAATCCAAGTTTCTTTTATATGTGCATATATATTTTGTAATAATTCTTCCGGCGAATCACCTTCAACAATATCACCATTTACTAAAGCATACAACCCGGCTGAACATATACCACAATGTGTCAGGCAACCATACTCTAACACATCGACATCTGGGTCATTTTCCAGTTGATTAAAAACATAATCTCCACCTTTTGCCATGTTAGAGAGACAAAATTCTACGATCGGATTCATACTTCACCTTCTTATTTCATTTGTTACAATATTATAGCATTTTAAAACTGGTATTTTAACATGATGTGCTCAATTAGCAACAACTGATGTTTCTTATCCCAGTTATGTAATAGTGCCTTAGTTAGTACAAATATTTATTTGTAGTCATTTTCAAAAAAATATATAATAAGCATATAAATACATATTTACTTTTTTAGGGGTTATTGATGAATCAAAGACACTTGCATTTTATAACTGTTCATTAACAAATATATCTATGCACTTTGATCTTTTCAAAATTAAAGTAAATATTAACATATAAAAGGGGTACTTCATTATGAAAAACTTAGTTTTGTTAGGCGGCGGATATGGTAATATGCGTATCATGTCACGCATTTTAACTACATCTTTACCACAAGATTATACAGTCACATTAGTTGATCGTATGCCATTTCATGGATTGAAACCAGAATTTTATGCTTTAGCTGCGGGCACGAAATCAGATAAAGATGTTCGCATGAAATTCCCTAATCATCCACAAGTGAATACGGTTTATGGTGAAATTAACGACATAGATTTAGATGCTCAAATTGTCTCAGTCGGTAATTCTAAAATTGATTATGATGAGCTAATCATTGGTTTAGGATGTGAAGATAAATATCATAACGTTCCAGGAGCCGAAGAATATACACATAGTATTCAAACACTCTCAAAGGCTCGGGATACTTTCCATAGTATTAGTGAACTACCAGAAGGTGCTAAAGTTGGTATCGTTGGTGCTGGATTAAGCGGCATAGAACTTGCCAGCGAATTAAGAGAAAGTAGATCAGACTTGGAAATATATCTTTATGACCGTGGGCCACGAATTTTAAGAAATTTTCCAGAAAAATTAAGTAAGTATGTTGCGAAATGGTTCGCCAAAAATAATGTTACCGTTGTTCCAAATTCAAATATTAATAAAGTTGAACCTGGTAAAATATATAACTGTGATGAACCTAAAGATATTGATTTAGTTGTATGGACAGCAGGAATTCAACCTGTTGAAGTTGTTCGTAACTTGCCGATTGACATAAATAGTAATGGACGCGTGATAGTTAACCAGTATCATCAAGTACCAACATATCGTAACGTCTATGTAGTTGGTGATTGTGCTGATTTACCACATGCGCCAAGTGCTCAGTTAGCCGAAGTTCAAGGTGATCAAATTGCCGATGTGCTTAAAAAGCAATGGCTAAATGAACCATTACCTGACAAAATGCCCGAACTAAAGGTACAAGGTATCGTTGGGTCATTAGGAGATAAACAAGGTTTTGCATATATCATGGATCGCACTGTAACTGGACGACTCGCTTCTATTTTAAAATCCGGCGTACTTTGGTTATATAAATATCATAATGGTTAAAAATTAAAAAGCAATGTCAGTTCACACTATTACTGACATTGCTTTTTATTATGTGTATATTATTCATTCACAAGCTTTTGGTCTATAAATCGAGTGATTTGCTTTGTTTGTATATAACCATCTGCTACATATTCATCGTTCATTGTAATTAATGGATAAAATAGTTCATCTTGTTCTATTCTTTCAATAAATTGTAAATCATGATCTGTTAAGTTGTCATTATCTTTTGTAATATCTATATACGTATATTTAAATGTTATATTTGGGTATTTTCTTTTTAATAGCGGCTGTAGCCAGTCATAAATATCTTTCGATGTTGGCGCATTAACGCAACTTGCACATATAACATCTGCCCCATATACTACCACACTCACGTGCTCCATATATTTATCCCCCATTGGTTTGATAGATTTTTATTACACTATCTATTATAATATACTAATAAAGATTATCAAATTCATCTCTCGAAAGGAGACTTGCCTGATGCCTAGTGAAGATACAACGATGTTTGATCAAGTAGCAGAAGTTATTGAACGTCTTCGCCCATTTTTATTACGTGATGGTGGCGACTGCTCATTGATTGACGTGGAAGACGGTATTGTTAAATTACAATTACATGGTGCATGTGGTACATGCCCAAGTTCTACAATCACTCTTAAAGCTGGTATTGAGCGTGCATTACACGAAGAAGTGCCTGGTGTAATAGAAGTAGAACAAGTATTCTAATATAAAGATATTAAGTTAACAGCACATATTATGAATAACAACAAAGACAGGAATACTGAATTATTTATAATCAGTTATTACCTGTCTTTTTTCGCTGTCAAATTGGACTGATGGGAAAGTTATAATATACTATTTATCTGATTAATTATTTTATTATTGCCACATATCCAAGCGCATATTACTATTCTAATCTATGAAATTTAAAATATAAAAATAGCACATACGCTCAATCAAAATCGTTGAGTTATGTGCTATTTGTATTTTAATTTTTAGGTTTATCTACTTCAGGTTGTGGTTCACCTTTCATATGTTTCGCAATTTGTTCATCCATATAAACCCAACCTTTCCAACCGATGTGTACGGCATCACTGATAACATACTTTTCATAATCTTTATCAGTCATATCGTAAATTTTACCACCATTATCTACAACAGTAGAATGGATTTTTTTATAGACTGCTTGACGACGTTCTTTATCGATGCCAATGTGGTCATACCATACACCGTTTGATGGAATACTTACATATTGAACATCTGCACCAGCAGCACGCATTGTTTTTACAAGTAATTCTAAATCTTGGAATTCTGGAGAATTAACATTGAATTCGTAGTCACGTCTAACTTTACGCTTACTTTCTTGAATTAATTTCCAGTATTGATCTCTAATACCAAATTTATTCGATGTAGTATCAGCTTTACCAATTTCAACTGCTTTTTGTTTCATCTCATCCCAAGAAGCGTCTGGTTTTGTAGCAGGTTTAACATGTTCTAATGGAGATTTATCCATTGCAAACAATGATTTAATCGCTTCTATTTTAATCAATTGATTCTCTTTAAAACCAGAAATATAACTATCTTTAGTTTCTTTAGGGTTTTTAGCATAAGATTTCAAGTATTCTTTATTGTGTACATGTGGAAACTGTAATAAACGTTGTGCATAACGACGTTTTAATTCAGTAGACATGTTTTTCTGCTGGAACATTTGATTAATTTGAGTTTGAGACATACGAGCATCAAAGTTTTGATTCGTTAAACCATGGTTTGTAAACCATTGTGGTGAAATAATAAATGTTAATTTCTTACCTTTTAATTTATCATACTGTGATGCAAGTTCAACTGCGTTAATTAAGTCTGTAGAACCACCAGCACCTAATAAGAATGCTTTTTTGTTGGCGTTATGCTTATTTAATGCAATTGCAGGATTAAATGGGTCATCTTTACCTAATTCACTAGAGCCGTATATAGGATAATACTTGTTTGATTCGTATAACTTATCTTGAATGAGTGTGCCTTTTAGTACTTGATCTGTCAATGAAGTTCTATTATCTTCTACAGTCTTTTCATTTACTAATCCTGTAAACCAACTAGCAGGTAATAATAGAAAGACAATGAATACCGCTCCACTAATTAAAATGGGTAAAAAAGGTTTTAATTTCATCGTAACTCTTCTAATGCTTCAACGATTTTATTTGGTGTTGCCCACTCATCTCTATCAAAGTCCATAATAGATACTTCGATATCAAGTTTATTTTGAATCTCTAATAATAATCCAACTGTTTGGAAAGAATCAATAATACCTTCTTCAAAAATTTCTACGTCTGGATTTTCTTTTACAATATCATTTTCTGCTACTTCTGCTAATAAATTTAATACTTGTTCTCTAAATTCCATAATTAAATTCTCCTTTATTATATAAGTTTACCTGAGAAGATTAAAAAGCCAAATGTTACAAAGTGGAATGTAATCACAATGCTAAGTGCTGTTGTGAAACCATTTTGCCAACGTGGCGGATGTTTCTTGCGCCAACGTTCATAATAGCCATAACCTATAAACAATGCTGCATGGTATAAACCATAAACAATGTAATACACTTCGATACCATGCCAAATTCCCATTATGAAGAAGTTGATTAAGAATGCCACGTTAGACATTGCAAATTGACTCTTCAATAATTTTTTACGAGACATGTAGAATAAAGATCTCATGTAAATACAATCTCTGAACCAGAATGATAATGTCATATGCCATCTATTCCAGAAATCTTTAATATTTTTCGCTTTGAAAGGTTTATCGAAGTTTGGTGGTGTTTTAATACCGAATAAATAACTAAATGCTATCGCAAATAAACTATAACCTGCAAAGTCAAAGAATAAATATAAGCTGTATGCGTACATATATAACCACAAATTGACAAAGCCATGTAAGTCTAATTGTAACGGCATGATTGCATATGTGTTAATAAAGTAAGCAACAATATATTTATACAAGAAACCAAGCATAATCATGTGAATTGCTTTTAATACTAATTCACGATATTCATTGCCTGTTGGTACTTTTTTATCGTCTTTAACGAAACGTTTGTAACGATCGATTGGTCCAGATGAAATCGTTGGGAAGAATGAAATAAATTGAATTAATTTCCATACTTTAATTTCTTTGATAGAACCATCACGAATTTCCATAATTAACTGCACACTTTTGAATGTAACATAAGAAATTCCTAAGAAACCAACAAATTCAATTAATTTACTTTCATGGAAGTGAATCTGATGTCCACCTAACCATGTACTTTGTAACACTTTCACAAGTGCTAATGGCAATATTGATAAAACCATTACAGTTACAAATTTTGAAAATGAATTATTTTTTGGTTTTGAATGATAATAAAACATTATCAATAAAACTTGCCATACGACGTAAATAATAAAACTAATTAATTGAACACTTAAATACTTTTGGTCAAACAGATTATGTTTATCAGAAGAAAAGATTAACACAATCATAAATGCTGTAACTACGCCATTATAAATGTAACTTCGCTTACCTAAAAATCCAAGTATAATGACTGGTAATAATGCAATTAAAGCAATTAAGAAGAATGTAAAATCACCATATGGAATCATCCGTTAATTACCTCTGCAATTTTCTTTCTGTCAATTTTACCATTTGAAGTTAATGGCAATTGTTCCATCCATTCAAACTTTCTAGGAATCATATACTCTGGTAAGCGTGATTTCAAGTCATTTTTAATATTTTTAGTCATTTCTGCATTGTCCGTAGCTTCAGTCGTTGGCACAATTGCACCAATTAAATGAATAACTTTATCATTTTTATATACAGGTACAACAATCGCTTCTTTTACGAACTCAGACTGGCGTAATTGTGTTTCAATTTCTTCTAATTCCATTCTGTAGCCATTCAATTTGATTTGGAAATCAATACGACCTTGAATGAACCATTGACCATTTTCAAACTTCGCTTTATCACCAGTGTGATAAGTACGAATACCGTCATCGAAATTAAATACTTCAGCTGTTTTTTGGTCATTTTTTAAGTATCCTAAACTTACACTTTGACCTTCGATAACAAGTTCACCTTCATCTGTCGTAGATAATCTTGCGCCTGGTCTTTCAACGCCAACAGGTAATGTCGGATATTGATCTAAGATTTCTTGTGTAATTTGAATACTTGTAACTGCTACCGTAGCTTCAGTTGGACCATATGTGTTGTAAATCGTCGCACTTGGGAAACGGCTTACTAACGCTTTTGCTGCTCTGTGAGGTAGAATTTCACCACAGAAGAAGAATTCGTTAAGACTACCATACTGTTCTTCATTAAGCGTTGGTAATAATAAACACATTTCCATAAATGATGGTGTTGATACCCAAATGTTAATCGGTGTTGCTGTTAGCATTTCATTTAATAATTTAGGTTTATTAATCATGTTTTTATCTACAAGATTTAATGTACCGCCTGATGCTAAACATGGATAAATAGCCATTACAGATAAATCAAATGAAAATGGCGCTTGGTTAAGCCATTGTTGTTCATTTCCTGATTTATTAAGTTCTAACATCCACTCAGTAAATTGAACTAAACTTGCATATTCAATTTGAACACCTTTAGGTTCCCCAGTAGAACCAGATGTAAAGATTGTGTATACTGTGTCGTTATCTTTAATCTGACTATCAAAAATTACTGGGTCTTGAGATGTTTTAATATCTTCTATTGTAAATACTTCGCCTTCTAAACTTTCAAATGATTCATCAGTCGTATTAAATACAAACTCTGGTTGAACCTTGTTAATAATCATTTTAATACGGTCTTCAGGAATTGAAGTGTCTACAGGTACATATCCACATCCTGCTTTAATGGCACCAATCATCCCAACAATCATATATGGTGACATGTGACCGAATAAAATCATCGGTTTCTTACTACCTTGTAATCGATGTGCTAATTTACTAGACTCATCCATTAACTGTTGATAAGTTAATTCATCAGTTGTGTGTCTAACAGCAATGCTTTGTGGATTTGTATCCGCAAACGCTTGCAGCTTGTTAATAATATCTGTCATATTAAGTCTCCCTCATTAGAACTCATTATAAATGAAGTTATTGTGTGTGTCGCCACTGCCATAAATTAAATATAAAGTAATAAATATTGCCAAATACAATAGTGTTAATAAATATGGTTTGAATGCTTCAACATATTTATTAGGTGGCTGTTTACTTTTAGATTTCATAATGCACCTCTTAAAGTTCTTAGTAAAAACGCCTTTATAAAGACCGTTCAATATAAAATACGTTTTAAAATTTGTTTTTTACAATTCATTATATCGATATTCATAATGAAATTCAATTTTAATTTTATAGATTCAACATAGTAATTGGTTGTCATCACTCAATTATTGTAAATGATACACTTTGTTGAGAACATCATTCATTTTAAAGGTTATTTAAACAATAAACAATTACAGTCTATATAACAATTTTGTTATATACGTCAAAATCAAATAAACTCATCACATTAATATGACGAGTTTATAATGTTATTGAATTATCATCAGCGCAAATATATACATTAGCAAGTCAAGCATAGCATATTTAACAATTGCTTTGCTCGTTTTACCAATGATTAAAAACCATACTTATTTTCAATTTACTGGAGTAAGTGCTACCTGATTTGTCATAACCGCTTCTATATTATTAATACATAATTGAATCATATTGTCCCGTGTCGTTACTGATGCGCTGCCAATATGTGGTGTAATCAGTACATTATCACGTCCCATTAATGGATGTGTATGATCAATTGGTTCATTTGCTAATACATCTAAACCACATGCTAATATTTCTTTATTGTCTAGTGCATTGATTAATGCTGTTTCATCTACAATTTGCCCTCTACCGATATTAATAAAAATTGCATCATTTTTCATTTGTGCAAATGCTTCAGCATTAAATTTATGATGTGTTTCTTTTGTAAGTGGCGCTGTACAGATGATAAAATCACTTTCTGCTAACAACGTTTCAAAAGAAACATATGTTGCATTAAGGTCTGCCTCTGCATCTTTATGTCTTGATCGATTATGATAAAGAATTTTAGTATTAAACCCTTGCAACCTTCTTGCAAAAGCTTTACCAATATCTCCCATACCATATATTCCAATAGTTGAATTGAAGACATCTTTACCTGACAATAAATAAGGACCCCAGCTTTGCCATGCATCTGCTTCTACATATTTTTCAGCTTCTACAATACGACGTGCTATAGCAAGCATTAATGTAAATCCTAATTCTGCAGTTGTTTCAGTAAGTACATTTGGTGTATTCGTGACAACCACGTTGTTCGCTGTTGCACTTTCAACATCGATGTTGTCATATCCTACAGCCATATTCGCAATTACTTTTAAATTTGGTGATTGTGCTAAAATTTCTGCATCGATCTGTTCACTTAATGTGATAAAACAAGCATCTGCATCACGAAGTGCTGTCACAAATTGATCTTTAGGCATAGGCACTAATGATTTTTGCCACATAACAACGTCACCAAGTTTACTTAATTGTTGATAAAATTTATCTGGAATTTTCCTCGAAACAACTATTTTTACCAAATCAATTCACCTACTTTATAAAATGACTATATCTATTTTTCTAATTCAGCTATTGCTTCATTTAAATCTTTAAAAGAATACGTTGGTGGCACATTTTTATTTTGCACATCTTCTAACGTGGATACACCTGTTTGTACATGAATCGTATCCATACCTACGTTAATACCAGACATAATATCGGTATCGTACAAATCGCCTACCATAGCAACTTCGGATTTATCTAGTCCTAAAATTTCTAATGCTTTAACCATAATAATCAGTTCTGGTTTACCAATAAATTGTGGCGATACACCTGTCGATACACTTACAACACTTGTAATAGCACCATTCCCTGGTAAAAATCCTCGCTCTTTTGGAATTGACACATCTGGATTTGTAGAAATAAATGTTGCTCCATTTCTTACACCTAACGTTGCAATCGCAAGCTTTTCATATGTAACTTGTTCGTCAAGTCCAATAACTACATAATCAACATGCTCGTCATTTTTAATGACAAGTCCCGCTTCGGTTAACGCAGTATTTAAACCACTACCACCTAACATATATACTGATGCTCCTGGTGATTGTTCTGAAATATAATCAGCAGTGGCTAACGCTGACGTTACAACCTCTTCTGGTTTAGCATCAATATGCATTTCACGTAATTTTTCAGTTACTTGCTCAGGTGTTTTCGTTGAATTATTAGTTACGTATAAATGAGGAATGCCTTTTACATTTAAATAATCGATGAATTGTTTTGCTCCATCAATCTCATCTGTTCCCATATACATTGTGCCATCTAAATCGATTAAATACGCTTTATACTGTTTCATTATTGATTTTCTCCTTTACCAAAAGCTGTTACTGGTACATTTTCTTGATGTAAAAATGTCGTTACTTCTGTAATAAATTGTTTGTAATATGGTAATGCGTCATCAAACATTGGCATGATAACCTTAATATCTAAGGCTGTGTAATCATATGTAAATTGTTTACGAATATCGACAGTTTTATTAATCGCCTGCTGTGTTTCTTTGGTAATTACATTTTCTAGTTCTAATATATCAATCACATCTTTATAATTACCAGGATCCCTTAAAATAAATGCATCGATAATCATATTCCCTATATCTACCGATGATTCTATCAACATTTGAGCAATGCGTTCAAATGCATAATGATTGTGCTTACTCTCATGATAATCATCAGTTAATGCTTGTAAATAGGCTAATTTCTGAGTTAGTTTATCTTTGTCTACAAAATACATTCCTTGTCACCTCTCGCTTATATATTATCATAATTTTGCAGTATACTTCATTTGTCGTTATACTAACTTTACTACTTTTAAAAGGAGTCACTACAAAATGATTGATATGTATTTATATGATGACAACGAAGAGAGTCAAGTTCAGTTTGTTGGTTTTGTTGGCGAGCATGGTCGATATGATTTAATGTTAGTCCATACAAATAGACATTATGGTAAGACACTCGTACTTAATATGCAAACAAATAAATTCGGTATTATCGGTACTGATGATTTAAAAGAAGAAGGCTATATCGCTCATATTTTAGGTGTAAATGCTGAAGAAGGCGATGAAATTACTGAGTATTTAAATGAAGTCATTCATTAAAGATAAAAACCCCTAACTAGATTACAGGTCCATGCTTGAATTGCATGATTCCCATTTTCAATCTAGCTAAGGGTTTTATTAATGTTCAGTATCTTGAATGGTTGGCTTAATCTTCACATCTTGAAGTTTATTGTCGTCATCTATCACATCAGACGGATGAACTTCTTCGATTAACTTTTTAACCTCTTGTTTAGACAAATGTCTTAATACAAAGTAAGGACAACCAAAGTTACAATATTCAAATATGTAATCTTGAATATTTGAAAAACGTTTACTCATCTCTGCTTTTTTATTAGAATCTTTGTAAAAGCCTTTTAATCGTAATTGATCGTAACCATAGTCACCAACTATGTAATCATATTTATCTAAAATATCTGAATACCTAGCAATAAATTGTTCTTCATTAAAACATTCGCGATAATTTTCTATTAATTCAAAGTAATGTTGATCTACTTTTATCAAATTCTTCACCTATCTATGACAATGAAAGGCTCAGTTTATACTTTTAGTGTTTCATAAAAATAATGATTACTTCTATGACACGTTCGTTTTGTACAAACTAAGCCTTTATGCCTTTTTAATGGTTAAATATTAACTATTTAACTGTGCCTCACCTTGGCGTTGCTTTTCTTTAGCAGCTTCATTTACTTGCTCATCGGCATGATAAGAACTACGAACTAAAGGTCCAGCTTGGCAATGTTTAAACCCTTTATCCATTGCCACTTTTCTTAATTTACCAAACTCTAAAGGCGTGTAATATTTTTGAACCTTTAAATGTTTACGTGAAGGTTGTAAATATTGACCAATCGTTAAAATATCTACATCATTCGCACGTAAATCATCCATCGTTTCATAAATTTCTTCTATAGTTTCACCTAATCCAACCATAATACTTGATTTAGTTGGGATATCCGGTTGTAATTCTTTTGAACGACGTAAAAACTCTAATGTTCTGTCGTAAGTCGCACGCGCACGAACTCTCGGTGTTAATCGACGAACAGTTTCAATATTATGGTTTAAAATGTCAGGTCTTGAAGCCATTAATGTTTCTAACGCATCATAGTCCCCGCCCATATCTGATGGTAAAATTTCAATCGTTGTAAATGGATTTCTTTCTCTAACTTTACGTACTGTCTCAGCATAAACATTTGAACCAGCATCTCTTAAATCATCACGCGCAACAGCAGTGATAACAACGTGTTTCAAGTTCATTAATTCAACTGATTCAGCTACACGTTCAGGCTCATTTAAATCAAGTTCATTAGGTAAACCTGTCTTAACCGCACAAAAACGACAAGCTCTTGTACATACGGCACCTAAAATCATAAATGTCGCTGTACGACGTGCACCCCAACATTCATGTATATTAGGACATTTAGCTTCTTCACATACAGTATTAAGATTTTTTTCCCTCATCATCTTCTTAAGTCCTGTATAGTTTTCGTTGGTATTTAATTTTATTTTCAACCAATCCGGTTTACGTAATATTTCCTCGTTTTTTGTCGCCATAACAACACATACCCTCCTGTTAAGTGTATCTTTAAACATTATATCGAAATTCATGACAAATGAAAATCCAATAATCTTACTTTTTAATATTCCAATAATTTTTCTTTAAATATATCTCTTAAAAACTCTGGCATTAAATACTCTTTTGGTAATTCTTTCAATGTTGGGAAATAACGACCGAACGTATACATATCTATCGTACCTAGTACATATTCTTTATCGTCTTCGATTTCTTCTCCATTCAGATAGTAACGCCCTGTAGAATGAATGTACCCTAAATTATAAAGAATATATCCTCCAAATATATTCCCTCTGAAACCCAAACCTTGTGCATGTTCATACATATATTCTTGTTTATTACTTTTAGCTATAATCTCTTTTAATTTCACACCAGAAAGTCTAAACCTTACCATATTAATCGGATGCGGTAACATTTGATGAATGTCATATTCTGTCACTTTATCTTTTACAATATCTTTAACGAGTAAGCCAGCATTGATGATAGCACATTGTGCATGTGTATACTCACAAACACTTTGAGCTAATAAGTATGCAGCTTCAGTTATGTGGTTCATACTACGTTTAAGCACTACTGGATGTTGAATTACTGGATTGGACATTAACGTTTTTCCTTCTTCTTCAAATGAAGTTTTAACTTCAGGTAATGTTTCTAAAGGAATAATCTTTGCAGTTTTATGTACTACTTTATGTGCCTCAAAAGTTAAATTAACCTCTCCAAGATAATTACCATACTTTCCAGCTGCCGCCATCAGTACACCATTATTGATTTCACCATGTTCAAAATAATGATGCGTATGACTACCAAAAATGACATCAATTTCAGGCAATTCTTGGCATAATGTTTCATCGAAGAAAATGCCACAATGACTTAGCACGATTAATACATCAAATTTACCTCGTTGATGTTCAATTTCTTCTTTTATAGATTCAAGTGGATCGGTAACAATCCAATCTAGTGCACGATAAAATGGGGTAAAAGGTGCTGTCGCTGCAACGAATAGTATTTTCACACCGTCTATATCCTTAATATAAGAAGAAACGATATTATTTGGTAAATGACCTGATTCATCTATAACATTGCTACATGTCACTATAAATTTTGCTTCGTCGTAAAGGTGATTTAAAGCTTCGTGTGAAATGGTCATTCCTTCATTATTACCGATTGTCGCAACATCACATTTTGCTTCATTTAGTAATGCCACATTCTTTTTACCTAAAGTTGCTTCAGTTATAGGTGCGGATAAATCTACATGATCACCTAGATCAACATATAAAGAAGGATGATTAAGTCGTGGCCGTTGTTCTGCCATATATGCTTTGATGCGTTCGTATTCATGTAAATGACTATGAATATCGTTCGTATGATAAATTGTAAGCCTCAAATTGACGTCCTCCTTTTAAAGTTGTATTAAATCAACGCACGAATAATTAAATATATACCCATTAACAACATTACTGTTCTCAATAATGTTACTACCGTATCTGACTTAATTGATTGATTCACTTTGACACCGATTTTCGCACCAAAATAACTAGAAATAATTAAAATGATTGCATAACCCCAAGCTACGTGCCCTTGAGCAATGTGCCCTATAGAACTCATGACACTTGAAAAGAATATCATCATCATACTTGTTCCAACAGCTACATGAGGTGGAAATCTAAATACAATAAGCATTAGTGGCGTCATTAGTGCGCCACCTCCAATACCAAATAAACCTGTCAATATACCAATTAAAAACGTTGTAATAAAAGCAAACAATGGTGGCACACTATAATGATATGTTTTACCTTTAGCGTCTACATAAGTTTTTTCATACTTTGGTTTATCAAATATTTTAAACGGTTTAATCTTATTTCTTACCATTAATAAAATAGCTACAAAGATTAAAAAGATTCCAAAATATAAATTAAATGACTCAAATGTTAAATATCTACTAATGAATGACCCAAGCAATGAACCTGGTAATAATCCAAATAAAAAGATAGAGCCATTTTTAATATCAACTTGTTTTGTTTTTAGATATCCAAGCGATGAAGAAAGTCCTGTCACAATTAGAATGACAGACGATGTCCCAATCGCTATTTGCGTTGTAATATTATGTAATAACCCATGTTCAACACCGAGGTAAACCATTGTTGGAACGATAATAATACCGCCCCCAATACCAACGATTGATCCGATGATTGCTGACAAACCACCGATTAGTACTAATAATGTAATTGTTAATAACATAGTCGTCGCCTCTTAAAATAATTTTAATTGTTGTGGTGCTAACCCTTCATATTCTATATTCAATAATCGCTGATATGTTTTGGCATTATTTGCTGCATGACCACCAGAATTATTGTTAAATATGACGTAAACTTTCTTAGCTTTTTGTGCTAATATTTGTGCCTTTTGTGCCAAGTCTATTAATTCTTGCTCATTATAATCATATAAATAGCGTACATCTCGCCATTCTTGATCTGACATATCTTTCTTAGTCCAACCGTAATGATTACGTCCATGATAACGTACAAACGCAATTTCATTTGTGATTCGATTGACTAAAGGTACACTGCCATCTTTCACTTGTGGTTCATCAACTACTGCATGAATGATTTGATGTTCTGTTAAAAATGCCAATGTTTGTTCTTTAAATGCATCACTAAACCATGATTGATGCCTAAATTCTACACACATTGGAAATGCTTGTAATTGTTGTCTTACATACAAAATATATTTGATATTTTGTGCATTGCAGTCAAACCATGGAGGAAATTGAACCAATACCATTGCTAATTTTTTCTGTGTATGTAAGGGCTCTATCATATTCTTAAATTGATCAAATAGTTCTTGCCTTGAATCTGCAAATGTTTTGTACTCTGCATGCAATGTGAGTGCTTGATGAATTTTAACCACAAATTCAAATGTATCAGGCGTTTCTTTTATCCATTTCAATATATTTCTTTCCGGTTGTATCGCATAGTATGTCGCATCTAATTCGACAACCGGAAAATGTCCAGCATATGTTTTAAGTTTATCGGTTTGGCGTTCTAAATCTTCATATAATGAATAGTGATCACCCCAACCTGTTAATCCGATGTTTATCATATATATCACCAATGTCATCATACCATATAACTTTTATCATAATCATTTCAGCGAACTTTAGTTTGATGATTTCGTTTAATCATTATCATTTCAGCGAACTTTAGCTCGATAATTTCGTTTGACTATAATCATTTCAGCGAACTTTAGCTTGATGTTTTCGTTTGACTATAATCATTTCAGTGAACTTTAGCTTGATGATTTCGTTTGACTATAATCATTTCAGTGAACTTTAGCTCGATAATTTCGTTTGATTATAATCATTTCAGCGAACTTTAGTTTGATGATTTCGTTTGACTATAATCATTTCAGTGAACTTTAGTTTGATGATTTCGTTTGACTATAATCATTTCAGTGAACTTTAGCTCGATAATTTCGTTTGACTATAATCATTTCAGCGAACTTTAGTTTGATGTTTTCGTTTAATTATAATCATTTCAGCGAACTTTAGTTTGATGTTTTCGTTTGATTAGATTGGTAAAATAGAAACGCAATCCACAATGGCAAGCACTAAAATAATGTTTGGGAGTACTTGTGCTTTTGTGGATTGCGGTCGATTATTTATATTGCATGATTTGATTAATTTGATTGATTATATTGGACATGATGGTGTTGGCAGGATGCGTTGTTGCTAGTCGCGGGCTTTGTCCACTCCACATATGTGTTAACTCTTTGTCGCCGATGTTTGCTGCGGCTTTTCTTATGCTACTTGTTAGCTCATTTTGTATTGGATAATCTGGGATGTCGCCTTCGTATTGGGACATTTCTTCGATAAACCTATTGTTGATACCGCGTGCAAGCTTTCCACTAAACGCTTTTGTAACGACTGTATCTGTTTCTTTACTATTTATAATTGCGTCTCGCAGTAGTTCTGATGCATTACTATCTCGTGATGTTAAAAATGCGGTGCCCATTTGTACCCCTTCTGCACCTAAGACAATACTTGCCAAAACTCCTCTACCGTCCATAATTCCACCAGCGGCAATGACCGGAATTGAAACGACATCTACAATTTGTGGCACTAAAGATATTGTTCCAACCATAGGTAATTGATTTTTAGGTTTTAAAAATGAACCACGATGTCCACCTGCTTCACTACCTTGAGCAACGATAGCATCCATACCCGCTTTTTCATTCGCAATAGCTTCATCAACACTTGTTGCTGTACCTATTAGCTTAATGTTTGCTTCTTTCAATCTTTTTATAATAGATTCATTTGGAATTCCAAAAGTAAAACAACATACAGGCACTTGCTTTTTAATTATCGTATCAATATGACACTTAAATTGTTGTTCTTCGGTAATTTTTACAACCGGCTCTTCTAAATGTAATGCGCGTCGATAAGGTTTTAACCATGCATTCATATTTTCAATTTGACTACTGGTATATGATTGTTGACTTGGTACAAAGACATTTACACCAAAAGAATTTGACGTTAATTGGCGTACATAATCTATTTCGTCTTCTAATTGCTGCGTATTAAAGTAACCTGCGCCTATTGTGCCTAATCCACCACTGTTACTTACTGATGCAACTAATTTCGGTGTCGTACTTCCTGCCATACCTGCTTGTATAATTGGATATTCAATACTTAACATTTGAGTAAGTCGATTCTTATTCCACATATCTGTTCGCTCCTTATATAGATACGTTGCGATTTTTCCGTTGTTGAAATTGAATTTGCTGTTGAGAAAGTTTTTCTTTTTCCTTTTTATCCATCTCATCTTCAATTTCCATACCTAATAATTCTTCAATTAAGTCTTCATGTGACACTATCGCTTCAGTACCACCAAATTCGTCCAACACAATTGCTAAATGTTTTCTAGAAATAGTCATCTTACGTAATACCCATTCAGCTTTATTGTGTTCATTCACAAATAATGGCTTAGCTGAATAGTTTGTAATTTGATTTTCTTTTTTATTACTCCAAGCCAACAGATATTTAGAATGAAACACCCCAATAATGTTATCAATATCTCCCTCGTACACTGGATATCTAGTGTATGGCTTATTCATAACCGTTTCATAAACTTCTTCGTATGTCGCATTTGAAGCAAATGCCGTCACATTAATTCTAGGTGTTGTATCAACATCTTTTACTTTTAAATTTTCAAAATTAATGACACCTTCCAACCTACTCGTCTCAATTTCATTTAAAGCACCTTCATGTCCAGCAATTGCTAACATTGTTTTAAATTCTTCTTTTGAAAATTGATGTTCTTGAGGTTGACCCTTAGATAAACTTCGATTAATACTGTCCGTCAACTTATTTAAAAGTAATGTGATAGGACGGAACACAATTACACAAATATTAATAATTGGATATACAAGCCTTGTTATTTTATCTGGAAATGTTGCAGCGACAGACTTGGGAATCACTTCGGAAATCAAAATGATAACAACTGTTAAAACAGCTGATGCAATACCAACGCTAATCCCCCAACGTAAAGCCATAATTGTAACAAGTGTTGGTAATAAAATATTCGCGACATTATTTCCAATTAGAATCGTTGTAATAAACTCACTTGGTTTTTCAAGTAACTTTACAATGCCTTTTGCTTTTTTATCACCTTTGTCAGCTTCAGTTTTAAATTTTGTTTTATTGGCAGCCGTTAATGCCGTCTCGCTTCCTGAAAAGAAAAACGAAATAAATATCAATATAATTATGGCAATGATCACGCGTGTAGTCTCCTTATTGTCATATCTTATTTTTATTGTAGTTACTTAATTCCCGACGTTCTCGTTTAATAAACCAGTTAAAATTCATTATATATAATAGACTTAATAATGATAATTAATATGCATTTTTAATCATAGTTACTTTAATGCATTCATTAGTAAAATGATGCTATAGTTCGAGCTGATTGTTACGAATAAATTTACATAATGAAAAATTTTAACAAATTCAGTTTATGACATAGTTATAATGATTTGAAACCGTTATAATGATAACAACAAGTTTCTCATAAATTTATTCTAATTATCTTTTAAATATCTTTAGACAAGTACTTGTTTATATTCAAATATAGAAAGAAGGATTAACATGTATTTTGTTTTAGCAATATTTACAATCATTAGCGCCAGTGTAAGTTTAGGTTATTCAATTCAAGCATGTGCATCTAGCCATAATATAAATGCATATTATGCACTTAGTCGAAGCTTACCTTTATTTTTATTAGCTATTTTTTCTTTAGTCATTCATAGTGCTATATTTTTGATAACTATATCCATTGCAATGATTTTAGTTCAATTTTTAGATGCGATTGTTGGTTATAAAAGTAAAGATGTCTTTAAAACTTACGGCCCATTAGCAACATCTGTAGTGAACTTAATATTATTAATAGTTTTCTTATTTTAACTCACTTATACAACGAATCTTAATCGAACTAATATCGAATTATCTTTAAAGAATATTTGATGTAGTTTTCAATTAATTTAATAAAGACCAGCACTCTAATGCCACAATCATGTTGTATTTGTGTTGTCGCTTTATTCACCATCAATGATTATTTTTTACACCAATCAAAAAATCGGACTGATATAAATAAGTACAAAGCTTATCTATCAATCCGATTTAGTTATAAAACAAAAAAGCCACAGTAATGTGGCTTTTTGTTATATTCAGTATCAAAATGGTATCAATAGCCATTTCCGGAAGTCAAGAATGGCTTAACAACGCGGTTTAAAGCTACCCAATACTACCTTCCATTTCGAACTTGATTAAACGGTTCATTTCGACCGCGTATTCCATTGGAAGTTCTTTTGTAAATGGTTCGATGAATCCCATAACAATCATTTCTGTCGCTTCTTCTTCAGAAATACCACGACTCATTAGATAGAATAATTGTTCTTCAGAAACTTTTGAAACTTTCGCTTCATGTTCTAATGATATTTGATCGTTGAATACTTCGTTATATGGAATTGTATCTGATGTTGATTCGTTATCTAAGATTAATGTATCACATTCAATATTTGAACGAGCGCCTTTTGCTTTACGTCCAAAATGTACAATACCACGATAAATAACTTTACCACCATTTTTAGAAATAGATTTAGAAACAATCGTTGAAGATGTATTTGGCGCTTTATGAATCATTTTAGCACCGGCATCTTGAACTTGTCCTTTACCAGCAAATGCAATAGATAATGTACTACCTTTTGCACCTTCACCTAAAAGAACACAGTTTGGATATTTCATCGTTAACTTAGAACCTAAGTTACCATCTACCCATTCCATATTTCCGTTTTCATAAACAAAAGTACGTTTTGTAACTAAATTGTATACATTGTTCGCCCAGTTTTGAATCGTAGTATAACGAACGTGCGCATCTTTATGCACAATGATTTCCACAACAGCAGAGTGTAAAGAGCTAGTTGTATAAACTGGTGCAGTACAACCTTCTACGTAATGTACAGAAGCACCTTCATCAGCAATGATTAATGTACGTTCAAATTGACCCATGTTCTCAGAGTTAATACGGAAATAAGCTTGTAATGGCGTATCTAGTTTGATATTTTTAGGTACATAAATGAACGAACCTCCTGACCATACTGCTGAGTTTAACGCCGCAAATTTGTTATCTGCTGCAGGTACTACAGAAGCAAAGTATTTTTTGAATAATTCTTCATTTTCTTGTAAAGCACTATCTGTATCTTTAAAGATAATACCTTTTTCTTCAAGTTCTTTTTCCATATTATGGTAAACAACTTCAGATTCATATTGAGCAGAAACGCCAGCTAAATATTTTTGTTCAGCTTCAGGAATTCCTAATTTATCGAAAGTTCTTTTAATTTCTTCTGGCACTTCATCCCATGAACGTTCAGCTTGTTCTGAAGGCTTTACATAGTAAGTAATGTCATCGAAATTCAATTCTGATAAGTCGCCACCCCATTGAGGCATTGGCATTTTATAAAACAATTTTAATGATTTAAGACGGAAATCTAACATCCATTCCGGCTCATTTTTCATGTTAGAAATTTCTCTAACGATATTCTCAGTTAAACCACGTTCTGATCTGAAAATGGACACATCATCGTCGTGGAATCCATATTTATAATCCCCAACATCAGGTGCTTTTTTAGCCATTTCAATCACTCCTTAAAAATATATTTACAACGGCGTGCGTAAGTTTTTAATTCATGATGTAAACCATATTATAACAATGACATGACATCTTATAAAAATTTTTATACTTTTATATGTCTAATATCAAAATCATCTATGATTAACAGCATTCTATTCTTCTTCAGTCGTACCTTCTGCTTTACCTTCTTTAGCAACAGTACCTTTTTCCAATGCTTTCCAAGCTAATGTGGCACATTTAATACGAGCTGGGAATTGAGATACACCTTGCAATGCTTCAATATCTCCCATTTCTTCTGTAATCACATAGTCTTCACCAAGCATCATTTTCGTAAATTCTTGGCTCATTTGCATTGCTTCTCCAAGTGAATGACCTTTAACAGCTTGTGTCATCATCGATGCACTTGCCATTGAAATCGAACAACCTTCACCTTCAAACTTAGCATCTTTTATAATGCCGTCTTCTATATCAAATGTTAGTCGTATACGGTCACCGCATGTCGGGTTATTCATATCTACTGTCATAGACCCGTTATCTAATACACCTTTATTTCTAGGATTTTTATAATGATCCATAATGACAGATCTATATAATTGATCTAGATTATTAAAATTCATAAGAGAAAAACTCCTTCGTTTGTTTCAAGGCATTTATTAACTGATCAATGTCTTCTTTCGTGTTGTATATATAAAAACTCGCTCTAGCTGTTGAAGACACATTTAACCATTTCATTAACGGTTGCGCACAATGATGCCCAGCTCTAACCGCTACACCTTCTGTATCTACGGCTGTAGCAACATCGTGTGGATGTACATCTTGTAAATTAAACGTTATTACACCTGCACGACGATCCTTTGGCGGGCCATAAATTTCAATTCCTTCAATTGCAGACATTTGCTCATAAGCATATATCGTTAATTCTTGTTCATATTTATGAATTGCATCAAAACCTATGCGTTCTAAATATCGAATAGCTTCTGCAAGCCCAATTGCTTGAGCAATTAATGGAGTACCCGCTTCAAATTTAGTAGGTAAATCAGCCCATGTTGCATCATACTTACTTACAAAATCAATCATGTCGCCACCGAACTCAATCGGTTCCATTTTTTGTAGTAACTCACGTTTACCAAATAATACGCCAATACCTGTTGGTCCAAGCATTTTATGACCACTAAAACTATAAAAATCAGCATTCATTTCTTGCATATCAAGTTTCATATGTGGTGCTGCTTGCGCCCCATCAACACTGATAATTGCACCATGTTGATGAGCTATTTCTGCAATGGTTTTAACATCATTAATTGTACCGAGTACATTAGAAATATGTGCAATAGCAACGATCTTTGTTTTATCATTAATCGTTTGCTTAATATCTTCGATGTTTAATTCCCCGTCAGCTGTCATTGGTATAAATTTCAATGTCGCATTTTTACGCTTTGCTAACTGTTGCCAAGGAACAATATTGGCATGATGTTCCATTTCAGTGACAACAATTTCATCGCCCTCTTCAACATTTGCATCACCATAGCTATGTGCTACAAGGTTAATCGATGCAGTTGTTCCGCGTGTGAAAATGATTTCTTCAAAATAGTTCGCATTAATAAAACGACGAACGGTTTCACGGGCATTTTCATAACCATCAGTTGCCAATGATCCTAATGTATGAACACCACGATGAACGTTTGAATTATAACGCTTGTAGTAATCCTCTAAAACATTTAACACTTGCACAGGCGTTTGACTTGTCGCTGTTGAATCAAGATATGCTAAACGTTTGCCATTGACTTTTTGATCTAATATCGGAAAATCCTTGATTACTTCATTAACGTCAAATGAGTGTTCGGCCACTTCATTCACGACCTTTCTTAAATAAAAATCCTAATCATTTAAATACTGACGTTGTATTAGTCTTATACCAATATCGACAGTCTATATCTATTACAAACTTTTATTTTCAAAATATTATTTAGAAACTTTGCGTTCAATTACTTCTCTCAATTGACGTTTAACGTCTTCGATAGGTAATTCACGTACTACTGGATCTAAGAAACCATGTATAACAAGACGTTCCGCTTCTCTTTGAGAAATACCACGGCTCATTAAATAGTAAAGTTGATCTGGATCAACACGACCTACTGATGCAGCATGACCAGCTTGTACATCATCTTCATCAATTAATAAAATTGGATTCGCGTCACCACGAGCATGTTCAGATAACATTAATACACGTGATTCCTGATTAGCAATTGATTTAGTTCCACCATGCTTAATGTAGCCGATACCATTAAATACAGATGATGCATGTTCTTTCATAACACCATGTTTAAGGATATAACCATCTGTTTCTTTACCATATTGTACGATTTTAGATGTTAGATTAATTTTTTGTTCGCCTGTACCTACAACTACTGATTTAAGTGAACTTGTTGAACGATCACCAAATAAATTTGTTGTATTATCAATAATTTGGCTACCCTCATTCATTAAACCTAGTGCCCAATTAATTGAGGCATCCGCTTCAGTAATACCACGTCGAATGATATGACCTGTAAAGCCTTTATCCATATAGTCTACTGAGCCATACGTGATATTTGAATTTGCACCAGCAATCACTTCAGAAATAATATTTAATTGATTTCCTTCACCAGATGCATTTGATAAGTAATTTTCAACATATGTGACTTCGGCGCTTTCTTCAGTAACGATGATGACATGGTTATAAAAGCTTGCATTTTCGTCATCGTGCAACACAACGTATTGTACTGGATGTTCTACAACTACATTTTTAGGAACATAAACAAATACGCCACCATTAACTAATGCCGTGTGTAGCGCTGTGATACGATGTTCATCTACTGTTACTGCATCTTTCATAAAGTACTTTTGTACTAAATCACTATGATTCATAAGAGCGTCTGCTAAACCTTCAACGATAACGCCATCTTTCGATGCATTATCATCAACTTGTGTGTACGCAATCGTATTATTATGTTGAATTACTAAGTTTTTAGAATGATCTACGTCAATAATTTCTCTTACTGACTCAGGTAATTGTGATAAAGATTGATAAACATCACCTTTTACATCGTGTTGTTTAAAAGAATCAAAATCCCATTTTCTTAATTTTGTTTTATCAGGTTTTGGCATTTCTAAAGTTTCTGTTAATTTCAAAGCTTTTTTACGTAATTCTGTCATCCAAGAAGGTTCATTGTGGGCTTTAGAATAATCAACAAGTTGTTCTTCAGAAATGTTCAAAATATCAGTTGTCATAACTTTTTCCTCCTACTTGATGAAATTTACTATTTCGTATAAATGTTCATTTTCATCATATATAGATGAACATCTCATGGATACTGTATTAATAAGATTATTCAGCTGAACCGAACTCTTCTTTAACCCATTCATATCCTTCTTCTTCAAGACGTTTTGCTAATTCTGGACCACCAGATTTAACGACCTTACCAGCATACATTACATGTACTTTATCAGGAGTAATGTAATTTAATAATCGTTGATAGTGTGTGATCATTAATGCACCAAAGTTTTCCCCACGCATTTGGTTAATACCTTTAGATACAACTTTTAATGCATCGATGTCTAATCCTGAATCGATTTCATCTAAGATTGCAAACTTAGGTTCTAACATCATTAATTGTAAGATTTCGTTACGTTTCTTCTCTCCACCTGAGAAACCTTCATTTAAATAACGTTGTGCCATGTCTTTATCTATGTCTAGAAAATCCATATTTTTATCTAATTTCTTAATAAATTGCATTAAGTTGATTTCTTGTCCTTCTTCACGTTTCGCATTGATTGCTGAACGCATGAAATCAGCATTTGTAACACCTGTAATTTCTGATGGATATTGCATTGCCAAGAATAATCCTGCTTTTGCTCTTTCATCAACTTCTAATTCTAAAATATTTACACCGTCTAAAAGTACTTCTCCTTTAGTTACTTCATAGCTTGGGTGTCCCATAATTGCAGATGATAAAGTTGATTTACCTGTCCCGTTTGGTCCCATAATCGCATGTATTTCATCAGTGTTAATTGTCAAGTTAACACCTTTTAAGATTTCTTTATCCTCAATAGACACATGTAGGTCTTTGATTTCTAATGTTGATGCCATTTTATATTCCCTCCGTAAAATATAAAGTTTTCTTAACTAGTTTATAATAATTTTAATTTGTAGTCAAAAAGACTTTGTAATAATGCGTTCAGTTAATTATAACTTACTTATACCTTAATATAAACAACTTAAACCCTTTTTATTATTTTTAATAACTCTAAAGTACAAGTCTAAGCCGCTCTCTTTTAAAAATATAAATGATAATAAGTGCACATAATTTCTCAATGGATTTTATGAATTTAAAATATGTTATCATTTCACTAGGACATTTGTAATATGGTATGATGCTATTTATGACTTTATTCCAATCGTTTGAAAGGAGTTATTCATGCAACAATTTAAATGGATTAATATTCTAAAAGGTTTTGCTATGGGAACGAGTGACTTGGTACCTGGTGTTAGCGGTGGGACTATCGCATTATTGTTAGGTATATACAATCAATTTATCGCTTCAATTAGCGGCATATTCTCACGACGTTTTTGGCCAAGTTTTACATTTTTAATCCCCATTATAATTGGAATGTTACTGGCAATGGGATCACTAAGTAATCTTTTTAATTATTTATTAAGCCAACACCATATTCCAACTATGTTTTTCTTTGGTGGATTAATCATTGGTATCGTTCCATATTTATTGAAAATTTCTAACTATAAAACGTCATTTACAACTAAACATTACATGATGGTTATAGCTGGTATCGCTATCTTAATTGTTATTACATTAATGAATAATGGCGATAAACATGCTGGAGAAACACTTACTCTATCAACTGGTCTTATTATTAAATACTTTATTGCAGGTATGTGTGCATCTAGTGCTATGTTACTCCCAGGTATTTCAGGGTCATTTATGTTATTAGTATTTGGCGTCTATGGCACAGTCATGCTAGCAATATCTGAAGTTGTTAAACTTAACTTTGCCGGTCTTCCTATATTACTTGCAGTCGGATTTGGCGTGCTTGCTGGATTCATTATTTCAAGCAAAATTATCCAGTATTTCCTAACACATCATAAACTAATGACTTTTGCATTAATCATTGGTTTTGTTGTTGGCTCCCTCTTTGCAGTATTTCCAGGTTTACCAACTAATATCGTGATGTGGTTCGTTTCATTAGTAGTATTTATCATCGGTTTTATTGTAAGTTTGACTTTAGGTCGAATTACCGCTGAAAATGAATAATCATTTTAGGGGTGATAAAATATATTCAGTATCTCGTTAATCATATGCAATATATGTCTCGTTTTGTATACATATTGTTGGATATCATTAGCGAGTTTTTATTTAGTTTTTTTCTAACATTAAAATAATTATTAATAAATTTTTGTATCCACTTTTTTAATACAAAAAACCACCTAGCCGATGGTTATACCGACTAAGTGGCATGTGCAGTGTATTAGGAATAAAAAGTAAAATTACTCGCCTTTGTTACCTTTTACTTTATCAATAAAATCAGTTGCTTTTTCTTTTGCATTTTCAACGAATTCTTTCGCTTTACCAGAAGCTTTATCTTCTTTACCTTCGTTTTCTAAATTTTTATTATCAGTAACATTACCTACTGTTTCTTTAACATTACCTTTTGCTTGTTCAAATTTACTTTCGTCTGCCATAATAAATGCCTCCTCGGAATAATTAAATGTTATATATAATACTTACCCACTGAAAAATTATCTAAACATTTTACTTAAATAATTTTTGATATTGATTTGACGTCATTTTATAACTAGCGAAATAGATTCATCATTAACTTGAGGGAGTGGGACAGAAATGATATTTTCGCAAAATTTATTTCGTCGTCCAACCCCAACTTGCACATTATCGTAAGCTGACTTTTCGTCAGCTTCTGTGTTGGGGCCCCACCCCAACTTGCATTGTTTGTAGAATTTCTTTTTGAAATTCTCTGTGTTGGGACCCCGCCAACTTGCATTGTCTGTAGAAATTGGGAATCCAATTTCTCTATGTTGGGGCCCCGCAATTATTGTAAAAAGGTTGTTACAATCGTATTTTCATTCAATCAACTACTGCTTATATAACATTGTAAAGCTTTGGACATTGATTGAAGTCACAGAAGCGTATAGGCTTTCATTTAATACATAATGACTTGATAATCATTTATACATAGTTATTCATCTCTTATCATATTAAATCTTCCACATTTCATATTGATTCTAATTTAAAAAAACTCCCATCAAAGTTCGCATTTTTTCAATGTCTACTTTGATGGGAGCATATCAGTCAATGAGCTCTAATTAATAATTATTTAGCAGGAATAATTAGCCAGATTATCAAGTAAGTTCAAGGGCAATCAAAACATTGTTATATATGTATTTATAAAATTTTCAAGATAATTTATTATTCATACCCTTGCCCTTTGTTTTAAAATTATGCCCTTTTTTTGCCCTTGAAAACAACCACACTCCTAAATTAATAGGTGGTGTGGTTATTTTGGTTGTGTGAGAATAAAAAAATAACCGCCTCGAATTCGATACGGTTATCTAGCAAGAACCACGTACTTACAAATACGTTTAGAATCTCTTCGACAATCTTGCTATAGACAGTCTATGCTGTTACTAAATTAAACCACCACACAAACTTACTCCCATCCAGGAACACAGAGCTTTGTCGCTCGTCAGCAACGTCATAAGAATTCTAAGTTCATGTCGTGGTGACACTTTAAACGGTCTGTGCCAGTAGCGACCGAGTCATTTCAAGAATGACCATTTCACATTTATATTATAACACTTGTCGTGCGTAACTGTATAGTTTTTCAGTTGTATTTAAAGTTAAGTTATCTACTTCGCGCTTTCCTTGCCTTAATTGTGAAATTACATATTGCGCTACGCCAGTTTGTTTGTGAATTTGGTAACCTGTTATATCACTTTTGATCAATTCAATTATTTTTAATTTATAATCACTCATATTATCTACGTCCATTCTTTTTATCTAAACAATAAAAATGTGTTTTTCTCCCGATAAATAATAACAATGGTAGGCTTAATAAAAACAATATTAAATACATTTGTTCTGTCATAATTGAAAACCTCCAAATAATATTATATTATATAAGTGTAAGGAGGAGCCATCAGGCTCCAAGCATAATGTTAATCTTTGTTGTTTGGCTTTCGGTCTAGGTAGCCGAGATGCCATTCTCTAAGTTGTTTTAACACTTCTGGAATTATCAGTACTGCCAATACTTGATGTTCTAGAAGTGTTTTTATTATGTCTAGCATGAGGCTTTTCACCTCCTTACGCATAATTTGTAAGTCATCAACTAACCTACAAATATAATTATACTAAACAAGTGTTTATTAAGCGAGTGTTTTTTTAATTTGCATAAAAAAATAGGCAAGTACCGAAGTACCTGCCTAAATAACAACAAGATTAACATGTGAATAATGGAAATAAAAAGTCAGCCCGAAGGCTAACTTACGAATAGATGAAAATTTGAACACATTGCTGTGTCTAAAACGATTATAGCATAGATGACGAATATTTCTAGCTCAAAATTATTATATTTTAATGATAAATTTTTATATATTTGTTAATAATTATTTAATTGATTCACATAAATAATTATTGTAAAATTACTTTGTAATCGATTGCAAATAAGTTATAGGAGAAAATAAAATGAATAAAAAACTATTAACAAGAACATTGATAGCAAGTGCTTTAGTTTTAACAACAGTAGGTTCAGGTTTTCATTCTTCTTCAAATTATAATGGTATTAATAACGTTGCAAAGGCTTCTGAAATAACAGATAGAGACTTATGGAAAAATGTAAGAGATGCTTTGAAAGAAGCAAATATTATCGATAAAACAGCAAATGAGACAGTTGGTGTTACGTACAATTTAAATAATGGTGGCGAAAGTAGTATTACGGGTACAGCTGATTTAGATGAACTTAGTAATTTTAATAACAAGCCGATTAATACCGATAGTGTTAAAAGAATTGATTTGTCAAGAATAAATCCAAATGGAAATAGGTTTGACGCAAATGATGCATGGAAAAAATTAACTGACAAATTAAAAGAGAAACAAATCGTTAAAAACGGCGACACAGTAACTATCCATAGTAAAGATAAAAATGATCCCCCAATTTCAGCTAAAGTTGGTGAAAACTATAATGGCAACAAGGGGTTAATGCTAAATCAGAGAGATATAACAAAAATAACTATAACTAAATAATATTAGAAAAGGCAGGTACTCTATAAGTGCCTGCCTTAATTACTAACTCTTCATATTTACTTTTCTAAAATATAATTTCACTTTTTCTTTGTCGTAAGATAAACTTCAATCTTCACATCTTTAGAATCAACCATTTTATTGTCATTGTACATCATTAAATATTTAGATTGGTCAAATTTATCTCCTGGTGCAGGCATCATGTCATACCAAAAGCTATTCTCATTTTCTATAAATTTAATATATCCCGTTTCATAAGGCGAGTTGTTAAATTCATAGAGTTTTTTATTTTTCACCAAATAGTGACGAGTTAGGTAATCTAATTCTTGAGCAGTCACCTTTTTCTTATTAGTTTGTACGTCAAAAGATAATAAATTTTTACCATCTTCAAATACCCGAACAGTAATACTTCTATATTTATCTAATTGGTTTCCATTATGCTCAGTTACACCACCATACATACAAGTTTTTCGTTTGTCAGTTTGATGCGAATTAATATCATTCGTTTTTTTAGAAAAATAACATTGATAATAATAATTAGCTCCAAACACATCTACGTATTTATCTTTGTATTTATCAGCTAAATCTTTGTTTTTAAATTCGACTCGAACATTATCATAATTCCCTAACTTAGTGTCCTTAATAGAATATATTAAGTCAAAGTATAGAAATTGATCTATAGATTTAACGTTTATTGCTGATACATGATTATCATCATACAAAACTTTCATATTTTCCATCAAACCAGTGAATTTACTCGATTTGTGCAACTCATCTGGTTTAGGATCTGGTTGACTCTCTGCTAAAACGTTGGGTGTAGAAATAACTAATATCAGTGCGAATATCAAAATTACATGTGAAATAAATAATCTCTTATACATTTTTTATCTCCTTTATCCAACATTCCCAAAAAGTATCTAGATACACTTTAAATATATGTTATAATCTTAAATATTCAATTAAAAAAACATTAAAAGAAACTTAATTATATTTAATAATCTCATGTTATTTATATTAATTAAGTTATGCTTTTAAAATTAAATAACTATACATCACCTAAACTTATATACGAAAACATCTTTAACAACATAGTGTTTTCTCATAATTATTTTTCTACCTAGTTCTAATTTTATGACTGTATAATGTTATGAACACTATATAGCACAATTAAGCGTTGCTTCAATCTCCTCAATCCTCTAACGGAATATCATCCACAATCACAGTATGATTAGGATTAGCGTTAGATACATCTTTCACTGCCTTATCTAATTCCTCATCATCGCCATCCCATTCACCAATGTTAATGAATATAGGCACATTCCCGTTAATATCATGCTTATCTGTAAATAACTTATGGTATTTACCCAACATATCACGAGCTTTTAAACGATCACTAGGTTTTATTGGTACCTCTATCAGTTCAACATGTTCATTATAGACTAATTGTACTTTGCCACTTTTTGGATTCTCTTTATATTCTCCACGCTTGACTACAACTTCTTTCGTTTCTGTTTCATCACCGACTGCCGCATTCGTAAGCACATGTAGTAACTCTTTTGCGGTTAATACATTCTCATCTATAATCTTATCTTTTTGTTCTTGTATATATTGCTTGATGTGTGGCTTCTTCAATAACCTACACCCTGTCACATGTGCGCTATTTGCGCTATAGCCTGCTTTTATGGCACTTTGTGTTACATTAAGTGTTCTTATATACTCATTCACAAAACGCGCTTGTTTTGCCGTTAACTCACTCATTCTATCACCTCCACAATTTTATCTAATAAGGTTTCATACCATAATCTTACAGATTGTTCTGAACACTCTAAGACATTACTAATATCTTTAAAACTACGTCCTTGTATTAAAGAATCGAAAATATAAAACTCTTTATCATTAGCTACTCGGTCAACAATCATTTCTAAGTGATTCTTTACAATATGATCATCAATGTTATCGTCTGCCATCCATTCATTGGAATTTTCATCACCTATTGAAAAGAATTCATCGGTATTTATTTCATCATCTATCAACACATCACTTCTAGTTCGCTTATGATAATCACAAACGAAGTCTTTTATTTGCTTTTTATCCATTGTTACACCACTTTTACATATGAAGATTGGTGATATGCATTTACTCGTGCAATCTTACTGTTTTCAATTGCTGTATTTCTTTGTTTTTGACGTTCTGAACGTTGTTTAATACTTGCTTGATACAAATCAACTTGTAAGCGTTCAATGACGTTGTAGGGCTTATATCGTCCATTTGAACGCATATATTTTACAACTTGCTTCTGCTCTTTTTCTGTATAATGATTTAGTACCTTTTTCAACAACGCCATATTATTTATAGATCTATTTTTATAGTTTTGTAACCCTGCTTTTGTTTCAATAATTTTGATAACTAATTTTTCAATCGGATATGAGACAGACACGACCCCCATTATTTCATCACATGTTGTGGTCGACGCACTCATATGGTACATACTTTCAATTTGGAATTCACACATCTTAATTTTTTTATTAATAAATGCTGGGTTAAATTGCGTTAATAGTTGATACTCAGATAGTTTATTGTCGCCATTACGATAATATAAACAATTCTTCGTTTTAAGCAGTTTCATTTATTCACCCCTATAAACAGAGCCTACCCGAATTGGATAGGCAATCATTGCTATTTAATAATCCTGTTTTGCTTAGCTAAATTTTGTAGCGTTGTACCTAATTGCTTTTGCTTAGACTGTTCTGATTGTTGTAACTCACTTGAAATCTCCTGCATATTGTTTTTAATATCCAAATCAACTGCATTTATTAATAGATTTGTATCTTCTTCATTTAAACCAAATGCATTTGCGACCTTTTTAGTATTATTTAACTCGTATTTTGTTTCCATTTAATTACCCTTTCTTTTTAACGTTTTAAAAACAACTTGTTATTGTGTTCGTATGGCAAATCATTACCATTAATATATGATGTAAATATATTTTCTCTAAAGTAGCCATTCAATGCTTCCCTAGCCTCTTTATCATCATATAATTGTTCTTGACTATAAATACTCGCATATTGCTGATGCTCATCTTCATATCTATCATTAATATCTTCTATTTCATCAATGATCTCATTATATGCATCGACTACTTTTTTTAATTTACCTAAAGCTGATTGCTTTTCTGATTCGTATAATGATGACAACTCGCTTTGATGTTTTAATAATTCAATTGTCTTTTGATATTTAACTTCTTTCGACACACTTTTCTTTGTCTCTAAGCGTTTATTAAGTGCTTTTAGTTTCTTTTCATCAGCATCTGTTGCTTGATATAGGTTATCTGCTTTATCATCTTGTCCATCCATGATTAACTGTTTATATGTGGACTTATCTATCTTTATTTTACTCTCCAATGCATTACGCTCTTGTTTCAATTCTTGTATAGCCTTTTGTTGATCTATTACAAATTGGTTGTATTCTTTAAAGTACGATTCAGTTTTCATTTTTATCCCCTTTACAATTTAATTCGTTTCAAAGCTTCATAGCGTTTCATACTGCCATCAGCTAATTTCTTAATACTTCTCATCGCTTGTTGCTTTTCTTGTTCTGTCGTAATGATGTAATAACCACGTTCACTAGGTTTATAACTGCACCCGATAGGATAGCCATAATCATATACTAATGAATTGATTACTCTTCGTAACCATCGTTCATTGCTTGAATTATATTCATATCCCAATTGATTTAAGATTTTAGTTTTAGTAATATATTTATTGGACGTATTTTTTATCACATTGAAAACTTGCAGGTGTTCGGTGGGTAAATGATACGTCTCTTTTTCTGCGATACTTTGCATTTCTACACCTCTTTCTTTTAATTATTTCATACCTAAATTATACCATTTTCACTGACCTAAAACAAACTTACGTTCGCTTTATAGCACGCTTTGTCAGTTGTTTAGCCTATCTCATATAACACTTATAAAACAACATTATAAAATTAATAAGGAGCCTTTTAGATCATTCAAATACAGAACTTAAGTTCGATAAAACAGAGCGAACAAATTACGAACAAACTTAACTTTTAGGCCTATACCAAAAACACAAACTTTAGCTTGTATTAGCGTTAACAAAGTTCGCACACCTTGCACAAATCTTGCCATTTTTTCAATTCTCAAAGACTGTATACCTTCCGATTTTAAAAGCTAGCACCTTTATATAACCTTATTATTTTCAAAGCCATAAAATAGCTTAATATCAACGTTTTATACTTTTTTAAAGTTCTGTACCTCAACCATTTTAAACTGCTATACCTCGTATAAAATCGTAGTATTTTATTAGAAGCCACACACTACATGTGACCCCTCATAACATTATTTACTCAAGCTATAGTAAGACGCTTTTAGATCATTCAATTTACGTTCTAACGCCTTGTAATCCTCTTGTGTCGCATTCTCATCTTGTACAAACTCAGTTACTAATTTTAACCCCTCAACTAACTCTGGTACTGGTTCATTGATTCCCGTAGCTAACTGATACAACATTTCAATATTCGCTATCACATCAGTATTACTCGATTGAATGCCCTCAAGTGTATCTGTATCAAATCCATTTTCTAAGCACTTAAACACATCACTATTATTTGATTCTGCATATGTTTGTAATCCATACATAAAATACTCATCTTCAAACAATTGACTGGCCATCATATCGCTAATAGAAAGCTGTTTACCGTCATGTAATTCATAACCTACATAATGCCCCTCTATGCTTCTTATAAGCCCCTCAGTGTGCTTAGGTGACGCTAATTCAAATGATTGCCTTACTTTACAATCTTTAATATATACATGACTAAACAACTTACTATTCATCATCACGTATACCATATCAAATGGATCATTGTATAACTTAAAGCAACACGGTTGCACTTTACTACGTTCTAATAATCCTGTGTAGTACCTTAGTAACGTGCCTGCTCGTGTTTCAAATTCATTTACGATAGTTTCTATGTTCATTGTGTTATCTCCTTTTGAGCCATTTTGCTGAATTGTTCAAACTCACCTGTCTCAGGATTAAATTTTTTAATGCTACATGTGGCTGCTTTATCGATGCACCCCACATCATCACTGTCATAAAAATTAATATTATGGGCTTTACTTAAAGCTATACATACAACTGGTGAATACCACACTTCGCCATCTTCTATATATTCGACAAATAAATTTTCGGGTGCTGGCATAATTTGAATTGGTGCATCATGATGAAGTTGATTATAAATTTTCTCTTTATCATTCATATTAGACACACTCCGTTTCTTTCTTACTAATAGTAAACGTGACAGGTAGCCAATGATCTGTTTTAATGTTTTTCGACCTTACAATAGGCAAATCCAAACCTTTACCATCAACCATATAAACAATTGGCTCACAAATATCCATCTCAATACGTCTGTCTTTTTTAAGTTCAGCGATAACATCAAACGCTTCTTGATTCCACCCAATCCAAAACACAACATTGGGATGTTGACCACTTGTATATGCGCCGTCACCTTTATAATCAAAGTTATTTTCTTCAAATACACGTTCTATTTCTACAAATGATGTACCAGCATGCGCCTTTATATATTCTAAAATTTCTGACTTTAATTGATTTTTATTCATTTTCTTCCTCCTAATTTTTGATAGGTGTCCCATTTCGCTATTTTCAATATGTTTCAGGACATTGTCAGGACAATGCTCAAACACCACTCTCCCAATGGATTAAAGTTATCTGTCCCATTGTCCCACTGTTTTATGCCTACACTTATATATTTTTTAATGTGTATATATTATTTTAAAAGTTTAGGGTAAAAGTTGCGGGACACAGGGACAAACATAACATAATGCTTACTGCCACAAGAGATTGAAGGTGTCCTACCATTGTCCCATAATCGTCTCGTTGTCCCGTTATTTTTGTTCTTTGCTTTTTAAACCTTGATAATAGGATATTAAATTAATACCAAAACCATATTGTCTACCAATACCTTCACCAAATCTATGACGCGACTTACTTTGCCCACAATAACTTGTATTTCTTAACGCTTTATCAATTTTTCTTAAATGGTGTTGTTGTGGTTGGTCATCTCGTTTCATCATCACTTTCCAAATTTCCATGCTACATACCTTGTCACGCCATACATAAGCACCTGGTTTTGTATTCGGTAATTCAATCAATTTACCATCACCATATAATTTAATATAGTCTTGGTCTATAACATCATGCGCAGACACTCTTTTTTCTTCTAACGTTCTATACCAATAGTCTGACGGAATAGGACGTTCAAGGAATTCTTCTATTTCTCCAACTAAAGCATCTTTTTCAGAATGAGCTTCTTGGACTTTTAAAGCCATCTCACTCGCTTCTTTATCTAATAACAATGCTTTATCCGTCGGATCCTCATCAAAATATACTTTAGCTTCAGCAAACATTTGTTGCACAACATCTGGTGTTAGATCGTCAAACGGGCTTTTAGTTGCTTTATTTTTATCTGTCGTAATAGGGAAAAAACGACGATTGCCTGTTTGGTCTTTTAAAAACTCATAGTTATTGGTTGTCCCTACAAACACACACTGTCTAGGATGACGCTCTGTTCGTTTACCATACGAAGCTCTATAAATATCTACAATAGCACTTATAAACCCCTTAATATCTTCAATAGTAGACTTTTGAAATGCCGACAGTTCTTCAATTTCACATATCCAAGAACCCTGCAATTTCTTATAGACCTCATCACCTTTAAACGTTTTAATACTTTGGTTATACCAATGACCTCCCAATTTACTCATTGCCGTAGATTTTCCAACACCTTGACCACCATATAAAATAATCATGGAATCATATTTAATACCTGGCTGATAGATTCTAGCAACTGCGCCCATCATCCATTTTTTTGTAACTTCTCTATTATAGTGGTTATCTTCAGCACCTAAATAATCAATGAAGAGCGTTTCAATTCTTTTGATTCCGTCCCATGATTTAGATTCAATCATCGATTTAATAGGGTGAAATCTATTTTGATAAGCTTCCTTTTCAATTACAGTATCAATAAGATCACGGCTAAACTGCACATTATACAATTTATCAATATGTGAAATCACATGTGTGGTATCTATATCAGCCCAATAATAATTCGTATCTCCTTTTGACCTCCAATACGGTAGACGTTTCAGTTTGGTTACTTTTTCAAAAGCGTCATATTGTACTAGCCCTTTTAAACTCTCATCATTACACAATATGATTTCAGCATTTGTAGTCGTTTTTTTCAATGCTTGTGTAGTAGCAGAACGCCTTAATTGACTTTTCCAATCATTAGCATTTAAAACACCGGTTCTGCTATCAATCATTTCAAATACTTCTTCGTTTGTAACATCTTCCAAACAAAAACCTCCATTTCTAACTGTTTTTACTATCTTTTTTCAAAATACTTTTAAAAGTATTATTTACTTCACTTTGATTAATAGGTGGTTTGCATACACTCGCCCACGCACTCACTAACCCATAAACTAAGTTTGGATCTACATACCTACGCAAAAGATAACCTGTAATTGAAGCCAATGTTGAATTGCGCTCTCCCTCACTTACACCAAAAGCTATATCTCGCCAATACGCACTATCACGTCGTGTGTACCCTTTGATATTAGGACTACCATTTGATTGTTTATACTCCTTTGACCACTGTTCGAGCATATCAACATCCATAATTGGACAGTCATTCACTCGCTTAATAAATATGTGTCCTTTTTGAATAACTGGTAACGCAAAACATCTACTTGGCTGATACGAACCTTCATCCACTTTATGGCCAATTTTATTTGCTAATACTTTTGTATATTTACGATAATCATCTGCACTTATTCGCTCATTTAGAGGGATATACAAGCGTATTCTAGCTTGTTCAGTTGTATGGCTAAACGATGTGTGCCAATACCATGCAACACTGCTTAAAACTGAGCTGATTGCGTCATGTAGTTGTTTTACATCATTTATTTCATCGTAATCAAGTACAATCACATTTCTATATATGACATTTTTATCGTTTCGATGCTTTTTGATAATTTCACCATGATCATTTGTATTGTCTTTAATATCACCATATACAGCAACACCACGTGCATACTTATAATTTGCTTCTATAGGCACAGACAGTTTATTAACCAACTTACTCCATTTAGGCATTGAAAAGCTCTTAAATGAACGTGAGTCTAAACTTTCATAATGTACCACCGAAACTTGCGTATCATATTTCAATTTAATTTCATTCATTTTTTGCACCTCTAATGAAACAACAGAGTAAAGATGTTATAATAAGAATGTGTAATTTCTAAATTACTCTGCTACTTTTATTGAATTCTTTGCGTCATCTGATTCCTCGTCAAAGTTCTCTGATGACGCTTTTTCTATTTCATGAAATTTTTGTATAAGTTCACTGAATTCTTTTAAGTACACATGTAATAACTCAACTGTATGTTCATTTTGTATACGATGTTCTAAATAGCTAGCAGAAAAATTAATATGTTCCCGTTTTGTTTCTAATTCATTTTTTACAAATCTATCTTCAACAAACCAAGCATGTTTGGTAGCTACATCATTAATTTTTTGTTTTATCACTTCAATGTCACACATTAAATCTTTAATTTCCCAATTCATTTTTATTCTCCTTTCTCTAATTGAAAATTATTCTTTAATTCTTGTGCGCACCATTTCATTATCAATTCTAAGTGCTTTTCACGACTGATCTCTGAAACCACTTCAATACCATTAACATATTCTGTGTGTTCGTAACTTTCCAAATTATTCATGACACTTAACTCAAGTTGATAAACCAAGTGTTCTATTACTTCTTTTTGTTCATTATTCATTTTCTAATCCTCCTGTTAAATTACATCCTAAAGTTATTAGCCAAGCATAAACGCTAAAAGCGACATACATGTTAGATATTGCTAGTAATAAAATTGTTAACAATGAAACTAAGCAGATATAAGCTAAATACATTTTCATTGCCTTGCCTCCTACATCCATTTTTTATGACGTGCCTTCATGTACTCCTCGAATCGTGGAATACTTATAACAATCATTGTTGATGATAACGAGTAATATAAATCATCAACACCTTTAGAATCTTTTTCCCATTCTTTTAAAATGCGATTCACCGAACTATATGAAATTCCAAAAATACTAGCTAGTGCATTAGGTTTCGCAAACAAAGGATTCACTACAACTTGCTTTGGTTCTGTAATTGTATTTTCTTTAGCTGGTACATCATGCAATTTTGTTCTAGACATTTAATTCACCTCCTTTTAAGATGTTTTTACGTTCTTTTCTGGGAACGTTATTGGTAAAAAAAATATCTAGGTTATTTGTTTCATAACCTAATATTTTTGCCATTTTAATAAATTCATTCGCTCCAATATCTACTATTCCATTTTCTCTCTTTGCATAAGGCGTTCTTGTTTTCCACCCCATTTTGTGAGCCATTTCATCTTGCGTAATACCACAAGCTATTCTTTCCGCTCTCAATCTTTTTAAATTTAGTACCACGTTTACACCTCCTATCGTTCTCGTTTGAGAACTAATTACAATTTACCATTTACGTTCTCGTTCGTCAACACTTTTTACTTAAAAAAATTCAAAAAGTTTTTTCTTTCTTATATATTGTATTCTTTTGGGAACGGTGTTATAATCAAATCGTTCACAAATAAGAACAAATATTCAATTCAGGAGATACAAGAAATGAGAACTAATGATGAAATAATTACAATAATTAAAACATCAATGAAAGAACAAAATATGTCACTAAGTGAATTAGCTCGTCGTGTAGGTGTAGCAAAATCAGCAGTATCAAGATATTTAAATTTAACTAGAGAGTTCCCATTGAATCGCGCTGAAGATTTTGCGAAAGTACTTGGAATAAAAACAGAATATTTATTAGGATTTGCTGAACGCGAAGAATCTACAAAACAAGATACTATCGCCGCGCACTTAGATGGAGATTTTACAGAGGAAGAATTAATTGAAATTAGAAAGTATGCGGAGTTAGTTAGAAAAGCACATCGAAATCAGTAAGGGGTTATTGTATGTATTTATACGAAAAGATGGTTATTGAAAACAAAGAGATACCAATTGATGATGGGAAGTCTTTAGGTAATTTTGAGGGTCTCTATGACAATGGAGTTATTTTAATTAATAAAAATTTATCCGAAAGGCGTAAAGCCGAAGTGTTATACGAAGAACTTGCCCACCACAAGTTGACGTATGGCAATATTTTAGACCAATCGAAGTTCAACAATCGCAAGTTCGAAAATTACGCACGTAGACACGGCTTTATCTCAGCAGTCCCGTTACGTGAAATTGTAGAAGCTTACAATTATGGCGTACGTAACTTGTATGAATTGTCTGAGTATCTACAATTAAGCGAAGAATACATATTAGAAGCAATAGAACAATATAAAAAGATATATGGTATTGGAACTCACTATGGCGAGTATTCTATTACATTTGAGCCGTTGAGAGTTTTTAAATATAAAGAAATATAAATAGGAGAAATGAAAAATGAGAAAATTATTAGGTTTAGCATTAGCAAGTACGTTAATTTTAGGCGCTTGTGGTAGCAACGACGGAGATAAGAAAGAAGAAAGCAAGAGCTATACTACAAATGATATCGTTAAAGGTTTTAAAGATAATAAATTAAATGTTATCAATGAAAAAGAAATGACACGTGAAGACTTTGGGCTTGCTCCAATGAAGACGGACGAAGCTAAAATGTTTGTTGTTCAAGATGATAAAAATGCTAGAGTAATGAAATTTAAAAATAGTGATGATCTAAAACAAACTAAAAAATATTACGATGAATTAGGTAAAGAAAGTGCAGCTTTCTATTCACATACCCATTCTAAAGGTAAGTTTTTAATACAAATGAACGGTGATATCGATGATGCTACTTTCAATAAATACAAGAATTCTATGGATAAAACATTAAAGTGATGGGAAAAGTTGTATTGTGATTAAAAATGCCTATATGGCGTTGTAATATAAAAAAAAAGGAGCCATCAAAATGAATAAAATATTTAGAATACTCACTGTTAGCTTGTTTTTCTTCACATTTTTAATAAAAAACAATCTAGCATATGCTGATGTAGGGGTAATCAACCTTAGAAACTTTTATGCTAATTATGAACCTGAAAAGCTTCAAGGAGTTAGTTCTGGAAATTTTTCTACTTCTCATCAATTAGAGTATATTGATGGAAAATACACTTTATATTCACAGTTTCATAATGAATATGAAGCGAAGAGATTAAAAGATCATAAAGTAGATATCTTTGGAATAAGTTACTCAGGTCTTTGTAATATAAAATATATGTATGGTGGAATTACGTTGGCGAATCAAAATTTAGATAAACCTAGAAATATACCTATTAATCTCTGGGTCAATGGTAAGCAAAATACTATATCTACAGACAAAGTTTCTACTCAAAAAAAAGAGGTAACTGCTCAAGAGATTGATATTAAGTTACGAAAATACCTACAAAACGAATACAATATATATGGTTTTAATAAAACAAAAAAAGGTCAGGAATATGGATATCAGTCAAAATTTAATTCTGGGTTTAACAAAGGAAAAATTACTTTCCATTTAAATAATGAACCTTCTTTTACATACGATTTGTTTTACACCGGAACTGGTCAAGCAGAGAGTTTTTTAAAAATTTACGATGATAATAAAACTATAGATACAGAGAATTTTCATTTGGATGTAGAGATTTCATATGAGAAGACTGAATAAATATAATTTAAGGAGAAAAGGCAATGAAAAAATTAATAAGCATCTTATTAATAAATATAATAATTTTAGGTGTCTCTAATAGTGCCAGCGCTCAAGGTGATATAGGAATTGATAATCTCAGGAATTTTTATACAAAAAAAGACTTCGTAGATTTAAAAGATGTAAAAGACAATGATACTCCTATAGCTAATCAACTACAATTTTCAAATGAATCTTATGATTTAATTTCAGAATCAAAAGATTTTAATAAATTTAGTAATTTCAAGGGAAAAAAACTTGATGTTTTTGGTATTAGTTATAATGGCCAGTGTAACACTAAATACATATATGGCGGAGTCACAGCTACTAACGAATATCTAGATAAATCTAGAAATATACCTATAAATATATGGATTAATGGAAATCACAAAACTATTTCTACCAATAAAGTTTCGACAAATAAAAAATTTGTTGCCGCTCAAGAGATTGATGTCAAATTAAGAAAGTACCTTCAAGAAGAATACAACATTTATGGACATAACGGCACTAAAAAAGGAGAAGAATATGGTCATAAATCAAAATTTTATTCTGGATTTAATATTGGTAAAGTAACGTTCCATTTAAATAATAATGACACTTTTTCATATGATTTATTCTACACAGGAGATGATGGGTTACCAAAAAGTTTTTTAAAAATTTACGAAGACAATAAAACTGTAGAGTCTGAGAAATTCCATTTGGATGTCGATATTTCTTATAAAGAAACGATATAAATCTATTAATTATATTATAATCATTATTTTTCGGGTAGCCCGCCTACCCTTATTATTTTTTTGCCAATTTTGAGGAGGGATAAGCAAAATGTGGTTAGAAAAATTTAAAAATAAGAATAAAGAAACTAAATATAGATATTACGAGAAGTACAAAGACCCTCTCACTGCCAAATGGAGACGTGTTAGCGTGGTACTTAATAAGAATGGTAAGCAATCACAAAAAGAAGCTCAAAGACTCTTAAATGAGCGTATAGAAGCAAAACTGAATGATAAGACACCTACTACACTTAAGTCACTAACTTTCCATGTCGCATGTGATGAGTGGTTTCAGAGTTATATCAAAACGTCTGGGTCAAAAAGAACAACTATTAAAACTAAATTGAGTAAGCTAAACACTTTGAAGAAATTTGTAGATGAAGATATTTTAATCAATAAAATAACACTTTCATATGCGCAACAAGTTTTCGATGAAATGGATAATAAAGGTTATGTATATCAAGTAAACAAAGATGCGTTAAGCATATTCAAAAATGTATTTGAATACACTAGACGTATCTATAAACTGCAAGATTTAGAATTTTTAAAAGATATAACGTTAAATAAAAGAATTAAGTCTTATGATGAAGTGAAAGCTAAACGTAATAAGTACCTCGAATTAAATGAAATACAATCTATCATCAAAGATATTAATACGAAGGCTCAGAAGATGCACTCAGGTATCCATAAGCGGTTTTATTTATTCGTTGCACTCATGACAGAATTCCAAGCCTTAAATGGTATGCGTATTGGTGAAATGTTAGCCATTCAAAATGAAGATATAGACTTTGATAATAAGAGTTTAAATATTAACGGAACAATCCATTGGTTTCACGATGAATCTGGTGGATTCGGTGTAAAAGATACCACTAAAACAGAGTCTAGTTATAGAACAATTGGATTGAGTAGCAGAAGTTGCGAGATATTAAAGAAAGCAATACTGGAGAACAAAAAGGATTCAAAATGGAATGATGGATATCTAAATAGAAATTTTGTATTTACTAATCATAAAGGCAACCCAATGCAGACTGAAAGATTCAATAAAATCCTTAGGGAAGCAGCTAAAGATGTTGGTATTGATAAAGAAGTTTCTTCACATATATTAAGACATAGCCACATATCATTACTCTCTCAACAAGGCGTGTCACTTAAAGCTATTATGGATCGTGTAGGCCATTCCGACCACCGTACAACACTTTCCATTTATTCTCACGTTACTGAACAGATGGATAAGGATATGATGAACAAACTTGAACAGGTAAAACTTGGATAATGCGCTCAAATCTGAGCGTATTTTTTGTTTGAAATTCGATAATTTGCATATACCGCCCCTTTTGCGCCCTTTTTTTATTTTCAATACCACAAAAATAACCCCTTAATCGTTTTCATTAAAGGGTATTTCTATTTAATTGATATTATTTAGCAGGAATAACTGCACCGTTGTATTTTTCATTAATGAAGTCTTGAATATCTTTAGATTGTAATACTTCAATTAATGCTTTGATTTTCTTATCATCTTGATGTCCTTCTTTAACAGCAATTAAGTTTGCATAAGGATTATCTTTCGCACTTTCTACAGCAATAGAATCTTTTTTAGGATTTAATTTTTGTTCGATTGCAAAGTTTGAATTAATGATAACAGCATCCGCGTCTTCATTTTGATAAATTTTAGGTAAGAATTCTGCTGATTGTTTATTATTAAACTTAATATCTTTTTTATTCTCTGTAATATCACTAAACTTAGCATCTTCAATTTTTACGCCTTTTTTGATTTTAATCAAACCTGCATCAACGAAGAATTTTAAGAAACGTCCTTGTTCAGCTGGATTATTAGACACATAGACTGTTGCACCTTTTGGTAATTCTTTTAAACTTTTATACTTTTTAGAGTATACAGCCATAGGTTCTAAGTGAACATCACCGGCACTTACGATTTTGTAACCTTTATCCTTTTTCTCTGTGTTTAAATATGGTGTATGTTGGAAATAGTTTGCGTCAATTTCACCTTTGTCTAGTAATTTATTAGGCGTAGTGTAATCGTTAATTGTTTTAATATCTAGTTCATAACCTTTTTTCTCTAATAATGGTTTTGCTTTTTCTAAAATTTCAGCATGTGGTGCTGGTGAAGCACCTACTGTTATTTTCTTGTCGTCACTGCCACTTTTGCTTCCATTACCGCAAGCTGCTAATACAACTGCAAATGTTAATACTAAAATAAGACCAAATAATTTTTTCATAAAATGAAACCCCCAATTTATCGTTTATCAAGTTTATTTGTAAGCCAATCCCCAATGAATTGGATTATAAATACAATAATTAAAATAAAAACTGTTGATACTAAAATGACATCATTTTGATTTCGAGTGAAACCTGTTAAGTATGCTAAATTTCCTAAACCACCGGCACCAATTACACCTGCAACTGCCGTTGAACCAACTAAAGCGATTGCTGTAACTGTAATGCCAGACACTAGCGCTGGCATGGCTTCAGGTAAGAGGACTTTACGAATTACTGTCCAAGTATTAGCACCCATTGACCAGGCCGCTTCGATGACACCTTTATCAATTTCTTTAAAAGCAATTTCTACGAGCCTTGCATAAAACGGCGCTGCGCCAATGATCAAGGCTGGTAACGCACCTGTCGGACCACTTATCGTTCCAAGTATCAAACTTGTAAATGGAATTAATAATAAAATTAAAATAATAAATGGTATCGCTCTAAATAAGTTAACAATAAAAGAAACGATAGAATAAAATAACCTTGCACCGATAGACTTACCTTTAGCAGACAAGAATAATAACACACCTAAAATAAGACCGAGTATAAATGCAAATATAGTTGAGACAACTGTCATGTATAGTGTTTCGACTATTGCAGTCCAAACTTCTGGCCACTGAATATTAGGCATTGTAATCATTTCATTTATAATTTCACTAAATGATTTACCCATGTCTTAACACCTCCATTTTAACTTGTCGCTCAATTAACTCTTTTTCGAATTTTCCGAAATCTACACTTGAAATATATGGAATATGCAGAACTAAAAAGCCGACTGTTCCATTTTTTGTATTTTTAATATTTGCTTCTAAAATATTAATTTTAATATCATAGGCAGTTGATAGACTCGATACAATAGGCTCGGTTGTTGTTGAACCAGCGAAAACTAATCTAACGATATAAGCATCTTTTTCTAATGGCTCTAATTCTGTTAAAGATGTTTCGAAATCATCATTTAAATCTTCTTTCACAAATCGTTTTGTCACAGTGTGTTGCGGATTTTCAAAAACCTGTGTTACCGGTCCATGTTCTATCACTTTACCACTTTCCATAACTGCAACTTCATCACAAATACGACGAATGACATGCATTTCATGCGTAATTAGTACAATTGTTAAATTTTGTTGTTCTCTAATTTTTAGTAGTAGATCTAAAATTTCATCTGTTGTTTGCGGATCAAGTGCACTTGTTGCCTCATCACAAAGCAAGACCGTTGGATCATTAGCTAACGCTCGTGCAATCCCAACACGTTGCTTTTGTCCGCCTGATAACTCTGATGGATAAGCCTTTTCTCTACCTTTTAAACCGACGAGTTCGACAAGTTCTAATGCTTTTTGCTTTGCTCTCCTTCTAGGGACACCTGCAATTTCAAGCGGAAACATAATATTTTTTAACACAGTCCTTGACCATAACAAATTAAAATGTTGGAAGATCATACTTACTTTTTGTCTTTTTGCTCTTAATCCATTTTTGGACAATTGGCCTATATGGTCTCCATCTATAATAACTTCACCTGATGTAGGCGCTTCTAAATGATTAAACATTCGAATCAAAGTACTTTTTCCTGCTCCAGAAAAACCAATGACGCCATAAATCGATCCTGCTCGAATCGATAAATTAACGTGATCTACAGCAAGGACTTCTTTATTTTTAGTCCGATATTCTTTAACAACTTCTTTTAATTCAATCACGTTGATTCCTCCCTGTGTTGCTTAATAAAATAAAAAATGCTTTCTCAATATCGATAGAAAAATTGAGAAAGCAATAGTAGTATTGTTTCTCTCATCTTCAAAAGTTAAAACTTTATGTGAATTGGCACCATTTCTATATAAGACGGTTGCCGGGCTTCGTAGGGCACATCCCTCCACCACTCTCGATAAGAGTTTACGCATCATTTAATTTGTATTAATCCTAACACCTAAGTAAAATTTCGTCAATAACTATTTTAAATTTTCTAACAAATCAGTCACCGATTTAAATGCATAAATTCGTTTTACTTCTTTATCTTTATTCATCAACAATAAAATCGGCGTAGACATGATTTGCATATCTTTACAAAACTGAGGATAAAAGTTTAAATCTATTTTCAATAATGGCAACTGCAATATTTCATTAGCAATGTCTAACATTCTTTCTGAAACCTTACAAGTACCACAAGTTGGTGTATAACCAAAGATTAAATGTTTGTCTTCCTCATAAAATGTAGTTACATCTTTGATGTCTAATGAATTATTCATTTACTAAAACTAACCTTTCATTATTTATATTCGGTAAGAAAGGTGTTTCTTTCTTACAAGTAAAGCCATGTTTTGAAAGTACATGTGCCAAATATTGTTTGGGGCAATTCGCAACTTGACAGTAAGTTTTATCAATAAATATATGTTCGCTTTCACTCAAATAACGTTTAAACCAATTTCTAATTCGATCTCCTTCGTCATCAGAATCGGCTAATACAAAAACTTGTTTATCATATAGTGATTCTATCATATCATCAAGCTTATCTATACTCATTGTTCCATGAGTACAAATAATATTGACTGGTTCTGCAATAACCTGTTGCACCCTTTTTTTATCAGATTTTCCTTCAACAATTATCACTTTATTTACAATAGCCATCATCATCACCCTTTAAAATCAATAAACATCTGTCACTGTATCATTTCACAAAATTGGTATGAATAAAACATAAATCACAAAAATTTAAACTAGCTTAATATAATAATTACAAAATCAATGTTTGACTAGCTGGGATATTTTACATAAACAGACAAAGGCTAAACCATAAATCAACATCCTAAAATCTACAATGTTATATTACCAATAGTTAACCAAAAGAAAATACACCTATAACAAGCATTTTTCAATTATAGTGGGGCCCCAACATGGAGAATTTCGAAAAGAAATTCTACAGACAATGCAAGTTGGCGGGGCCCCAACATAGAGAATTTCGAAAAGAAATTCTACAGGCAATGCGAGTTGGGGCGGGACCCCAACATAAAGAAATACTTTTTCTTTAGAAATTAGTATTTCTTATGCATGAGTTTTACTCATGTATACCTATTTTTAAGTACACATTAGCTGTGGCTTATGAAAAAGAACTTGAGACATAAATCAATGTTCAATGCTCTACAAAGTTATATTGGCAGTAGTTGACTGAACGAAAATGCGCTTGTAACAAGCTTTTTTCAATTATAGTCAGGGGCCCCAACATAGAGAATTTCGAAAAGAAATTCTACAGGCAATGCGAGTTGGGGTGAGGGCCCCAACAAAGAGAAATTGGATTCCCAATTTCTACAGACAATGCAAGTTGGGGTAGGACGACGAAATAAATTTTGAGAAAATATCATTTCTGTCCTACTCCCTTATCATTTCTGTCCCACTCCCTAGATTGATCTATAGTTACTACACTTATTAAAGTAATATATTTTTATGATTCTCTTAGCTGCAATCCCATGAATACATGTAATCATCAAACTTCATAGCCTCAAGGTCAGTAGATTTTACTAAGATATTGGCAATACCCAAATCACCCCATATAATCGAAGAATTACCATCTCTTGTAGAATCAATTTGCAGTAAGACTCTATCATACATTTTCAGTTCTTGATCGTTCGTTCTTGGATCTATTTGGTCAAAATATGGATAACCACCAAGTTGATTAAATGGCTCCTTAGCAGTAAATGTGTTACACACAGGTTCCATTAATTCATCATATCCACCAAACATCGATTTTAGCGCGAAGGATGGATTGACTTTATTCCACAATGCAAGCACGTCCTCATCGTACTTATAATCAGTACATGTAATAGTTTGTTTCGACAATCTAAATTCTATAGAAAATGCTCCACTGAACGGGATATCCTCATTATCAGTATCTAATGACTTCAAATGCATTTGAATATTTTCAAGTGATAAATCTGTAATTGGCTCTTTTATATAAACAAGCCTTGAGTTTATATTGTTTCCCTTTAAATTTTCAGACATACCATACATTTGATCTTCTGAACTAATCCAAAACTGCAATATCCCTTCATTTACAGGAAATAATTCTTGTTGTTCTGGAAGATCATCCAAATTAATCTGTGCTAGCAATACCATTGGTACATTATTTTCATCTAATGGTATATCTTTAAAAGATTTTAAAAATGGCATTCCGCCAATCTTACTCTGGTTTAATGTTTCTTCTTGCATCTCTTTTAGATCCATTTCAATACATGGCAGTATTGGTAAATTACCGTTTTCTACAGATTCTACGAAACGGTTATATGCTTTTTGCTCCTTTTTAGAAAGATGACTAACGTCTTGAATGTTTAGCATATTAACTTCCCCCAATTTTTATTTTTAAAATAGCTAAATTCATTATTTTCATCATTCTTGAATAACAAAATGTAGCAATACTCCAAATAATAGTACCTAATAAATTTTCTTTCATATTATTTACTTACTCAGACTAAAAATAAACTCCTCAATCTTAGATTAAGGAGTTACACGGTGATTATTCACCAATCATTTCTGAATATTTTTCAGCTGTTAATAAAGCTTCAAGCTGACTTTCATCACTAATTTCTACTTTTACCATCCATGCTTTTTCGTATGGAGATTCATTTACAAATTCGGGACTATCTTCTAGTTCTTCGTTGACTTCAACTACTTTACCAGAGATTGGTGCATATAATTCTGATACAGTTTTAACTGATTCTACGCTACCAAACGTATCCCCTTCATTAATTTCATCATCTGTTTCTGGTAATTCAACAAAAACAATATCACCTAACTCGCTTTGTGCGTATTCTGTGATTCCAATTGTTGCTACATTACCTTCAACTTTAACCCATTCATGCTCTTTTGAATATTTCAATTCATTTGGTACTGCCAAGAGAATCCCCTCCTAATTAATCTTTACATCATTAATGATGCCATAAGGCTAGATGCTATTCAACTATATTTATAAAAATTAACAATTGTATAGCTTATTTCATTTTACATGTAATGAATCTAAATATCGAGATATTTAGTAAACGTTTACATTATGCTTACGCTAACCAAGTCTCTTTATATTGATCTTCTTTAAATCCTAATGTTATCTTATCGCCCATTACTGCTAGAGGACGCTTTACTAACATACCATCAGATGATAACAACTCTAACTTTTCATCATCTGATAAAGTTTGTAATTTATTTTTCAAATCAAGCTCACGATATTTCGCGCCGTGTGTATTAAACAATTTATTAATTTCTACGCCTGTATTTGCAATTATTGTTTTAAATTCATTTATTGTAGGTGTATGTTGAACGATATCAATTGGTTCATAACTTACGCCATATTCATCTAAAAACTTTGCTGCCTTTTTACAAGTTGTACAATTCTTATATTGGTAAAATTTAATCATACGACTGCAACCTCCTTTATGTATTTAAAATAAATATATCATTTTCCATAGCAAAAGGCTTTTATTTTGAAGCTAAATTTTTTTATTATGATATAAATTTAGCTATAATAAAAATTATTAAACTATCTAGAGGAGTTGTTACAATGCAAGCAATCAAAAGTAATGAATCATTTAAATCTGTAATTAATAGCGATACACCTGTAATTGTTAAATTTGAGGCAGGATGGTGCCCAGACTGTCGTGCTATGGATTTATGGATTGACCCAATCGTAGAACAATATAATGATTACCAATGGTATACTGTTAATCGTGATGAATTAGAAGATGTAGTTGTTGAAAATGAAGTTATGGGTATCCCTAGCTTGCTAGTATTTAAAAACGGCGACAAAATTGCACACCTTCATTCAGCAAATGCTAAGTCACCTGAACAAGTTGAATCATTTTTAGCAGAAACTTTTAAATAAATACTAAAATAAAAATGTGTATATACTGCACAATAAAAAGCTGAGACTGTGATTGTACCGACTCTAGTAAGTTAGATTAAATCTCTAACTCGATAGATGTCCATCAATTCATGACTCAGCTTTTATTAATGTTTCTATAATTATACATATTAATATAATGTAATTAAGTTTCTATTTTTACGTGGTGCTTTAGGCATATCTTCTTCTAAATCCGTTAAATATAAGAATCCAGCAAGAACTTCATCTTTCTTTATACCAAGTGTTTTTCTTACTTTAGGATCATAGATATATAATGGCGATTTCCAACATGTACCTATTCCCGCTTCATAAAGTAACAACATAAGATTTTGTGCATATGCACCAAATGCAAAGTAGTTTTCATCATTTTGACGTTGTCTTGGATCTGTTTTTAAAATAAGCAATAACATGCCACCTAGTTTCGTTACTGCATCATAATGACATTGTTGCTTATCTAATTCATTAGGAAATGCAAATTTAGAAATATCCTTACTCATATCTCCTAATCTGTCTTTCGGAACATGCACAACTCTCCATGGTTCCCTCATTCCGTGATTTGGAGCATCAGCAGCTTTCTCAATTGCTTGATATAGCAATGCGTCATCTATGTGCATATCTCTTTTAAATTTTTTCACACTTCTTCTATTAGCTATTGCTTGTTGTAATTCCATCTAAAATCGCTCCTCCACGAACAATGATAATACTTCTCAATTATAAGACAGCACTTACACAAAAGCAACCTAATTCATTTTATTAGTATAAAGTCACTTGTGCTTTTAAATCAGTAACATCAATCTGTCCTGGAGCTTGTGGTTCTCCGATACAACCATAAGTCAACGCACCACCAAAAACGCCTTGAGCCGTTCTACTTATTAGTCCAAGTTTAGACATTGAAATACCAACAACTTTGCAGTCCATAGTATCTGAAAATGTAGACATTGCCTGCAATAAATTTAACACGTCATTTTTATTATGTGGCATTACTGCTAATTTAACGTATTCTGGATTGAATTTTTGCATTTTAAAAAATATAAATTGCAATTCATCTAATGGAGGCGTACTTTCGAAATTATGATGTGATATAACCACCTCTTTATTATATTGTTGCAAATGTGTAATGATTCGTTGATGTTTTTCAATGTCAATATCTGCTTGCCATTCTATATCAATCATATCTATACCATTGATATTTGCTAAGTCTGATATTAAATTAAGATACAAGTCATTTGTAAATTGCCCATAGCCACCTTGTAACTTTGTACGATACGTAACTAATAATTTGAATGAATCTTGCATAACCTTCAGCTTTGTAATCATTTCTGCCACTTGATTAACTGTGACATTTTCAATTTGATCAATTCGTAATTCTAATACGTCTATTGCATCAATACGATGATTAATTTTTTGAATTAAAGTTTCTTCGATATATAATTGTGGCGCGATAGTCGCTACTACTTCCACATGTGTCATAGTAAATCCCTCATTTCAGATACTCATTATTTTTATTGTAAACAACAACTTTTTATCCTTCAATCAAACAATGCTTTAAATGAAAATGATTAAGGTATTTTCGAATGGGTAAAGCATAAATGTATTTTAAATTAGGAGGTTATAAGTATGGCAATACATTATGAAACTAAAGCGACGAATGTTGGCGGACGTAAAGGACATGTTTATACTGATGACCGAGCATTAGATATTGATATAGTTCCGCCTGCTCAAGCAGATGGTAAAGCTACTAACCCCGAACAATTATTTGCAGCAGGTTATGCATCTTGCTTCAACGGTGCCTTCGACCTAATTTTAAAGCAAAACAAAGTGCGTGATGCTCATCCAGAAGTAACACTAACAGTGAGACTAGAAGATGATCCAGACTCAGAAAGTCCTAAATTAAGTGTTTCAATTGATGCGACAATTAAAAATGTTATATCTCAAGAAGAAGCTGAAAAATATTTACAAATGGCTCATGAATTTTGTCCATATTCAAAAGCGACTCAAGGAAATATTAATGTCGATTTAAATGTAAATGTTGTAGATTAGCATTAACTTAAAGAGATTATTCAGCGTTATTAATAAAATTCACATAAAATTCAAATTTGCCAACCAAAAATTTTTGGTTGGTTATTTTTTCTAATCGTGATTGAAATTTCTGGCAATATTTAACTGAAAATGATTGTCCCTTAGTCATCATAAATGTGACCGGTTCCAATCCTGGCTTGACTTCTTCGCATACCGTCTACAAATAAAAGTCCCGTGTCGACCAATAACCAATTCCATAATTTCCTGAACTTAAAAATAAATATAATTAAATTGATAATCCATTTACAAGAATGTGCATATAAATCAATGATTGCAAAATTTTAATAAACATTTTAATATGTAATTAAGAAATTTTTTTAGTACAAAATCTTTCTTAATAATGATTAAGGAGGTCAGTAATGATTGAAATTAAAACATTAACGAATAATGATTTTAATGAGTATAAGAGACTTGTTTCGACAGTCAATGAAGAATTCACTCAAGATTCACATTATAGTCAAACAATGACTGACACCTTAATACATGACATTTTAAATCAAGGTTCACCGAAATGTATTGTATTTGGCTGTTATGAAAACGAAGCACTTATCGCAACAGCTGCCTTAGAACAAATTCGATACGTTGGAAAAGAACATAAATCATTAATTAAATACAACTTTGTTACTAATAACGATAAATCGATTAATAGCGAGCTCATTAATTTCATTATTAATTATGCACGGCAGAACAATTACGAATCTTTACTTACATCAATTGTGTCAAACAACATAGGTGCTAAAGTTTTCTATAGTGCACTAGGATTCGACATTCTTGGTTTTGAGAAAAATGCAATTAAAATCGGAAATACCTATTTCGATGAACATTGGCTTTTTTATGATTTGATTAATAAGTAATACAGTTTTATATATTCTACATTTCTCATAAATTCAAATCATATATTAATCTATTTTTCATACAACTACTCTACTGTTGAGTAGTTGTTTTTTATTTGATATGATATCAATAAGTTTTTTCAGAATATTCTATGTTTTAGGGGTGTCAAAACTTAATGGTAACCGCAATTATTCATGGATTTATCTTAGCGATTGGTCTAATTTTACCTTTAGGTGCACAAAATGTATTTATTTTTAACCAAGGAGCTAATCAACCAAAATATAGATATGTATTGCCTGCAATAATTACAGCCGGGTTGTCAGACAGCTTACTTATTATTATTGCAGTGGTAGGAGTATCTATCATTATTATGTCTTTACCTGTACTTCAAGCAATTATTTATATAGTTGGTTTAATTTTCTTGATGTATATGGCTTGGACCATTTGGCATGATAAACCCTCAACAGATGGAGAAGCTCAAATTATGTCTCCAATGAAACAAGTAAGTTTTGCTTTATCAGTTTCATTACTCAATCCACATGCTATTTTAGATACAATTGGTGTAATTGGTAGTAGTGCTGCATTATATAGTGGCAGCAATAAAATTGCGTTTACAATCGCTTGTATTAGCGTTTCATGGTTATGGTTCTTTTTACTCGCAATTTTAGGAAAAATGGTTGGATCAATTGATAAAACCGGAAAATTATTAACAATAATCAATAAAATATCAAGCATAATAATTATTATTGTTGCTCTGATGATATTACAAAAACTTATTCAATTATTATTCTAAAGCGTTATGTAGTTGTATTTTAAAAGCGTTATACAAAAGACATACTTGTGTCTATGTATAACGCTTTATTTATTATAAATTTGGATCAATTAACTCAACAAATTTAAATGTTCCATTGTCATATTCAAATTTCAGGATATTACAATTACCGATATTATGCTTTAATGCTTCATCTAGTTTAAGGCAATATCTTAAAAATACTCCCATTATTGTTCCATGACTCACGACTAATGCATTATTCTTTGTTTGAGACATAATGTCATGTAAAGTTTTCACAATGCGTTCTTCAACTTGTTGCCTTGCCTCTCCTTTGAAAGGAACAATTCGATCTCCGAATAAGTCCTCAGGCTTGTATAGATTATCAAATAGATAGACTGACTCACCTTCAAATAATCCAAAATGCCATTCCTTCAGCCCCTTAAAACGTTGATACGATTGGTTAGGTGCAACATTTTCAAGTGTGTCACTTGCGCGTTCTTGCGTTGATGATGCATATAAATCGAAGTTTATCCCCTTAGTTTCATAATAACTACGTGCCTTTTGAGCTTGAGCAATTCCAAGTTCTGTTAGCGGCGAATCTCCAAATCCCTGAATTAGTCCCTTAAAATTAAACAAAGTTTGTCCGTGGCGCATCAAATATAACGTTTTAGCCAACAATAACACCTCTTCAATAAAAAGTATTGATAGCTCAAAATGTATTCTCTTTTTATTAAAATGAGTACCAAATATATTAAACCATTATTTAAACTTTTTCGGTAGCGAAAACCTTTGCTTTTGATGTACATTTTTTTTATAAGTAATGATGATTTTAGTTTAAAAGATAATGTGACGGGGTAAAACGCAATGAAGAGTACAGAATTTTAAAGGAGTGAGTATTTATGGATAATCATAATCAATGTAATTATGTGAATCCACAAAATGTTTCACTTGACTGGGAATGTTTTATAATTAGTAAAAGTGAAATGTTGTTAGATGGTGTACCAAATGAACTTATAAACACTTGGTTAGATAAAGACATTATTACACCATTTTCGATAAGAAATGATGAAATAAACTTTAAAACAAAAGATATTTGGGATGCACTAATACATCATAATTGGTACTACTCAAATTAATTTGCCATATATAAGCTAATAGCTCTATTTGTAGTTTCAATTAATTGATGATCTGTGTAATTAGACATCACATATGCTCTAATTACTTGGTGTCTTTCTTCTAATCGAGGGAATGCTTTATCTTCACTAACGTGTTCGGCCAATATACCAAATGGAGTGTTATCATTTTGAAAACCCATGATGAAATTGTAAAACGTCATAAGATTTGCCCCCTTCATTTATTAAGCGCTATTTAAAGTGTTATTATTAATCTTATCAGAAAACTAGTATTTGTAAATGTGCAAAAGTAATTTTGCACATTTTTTTGTTATCTGATTCTAAAAATATTAACGAATTGTACAACTTTAAGAGTTTTTAGTATGTAAATATTCTTTTCATATTAATACTATACACCCCTATATATGCTCGCTTGTTTGAATTAATAAACTTTAGCATTCTACAGATAATATTTTAAAAATAACTATACTTTTTATTTACCTATTGGAAAATAGTGTTATCATATTTGTTAAGAAGCTATTTTTATACTAGTAGGTGTCAGTCATGAATAACATTTTGTTAAATGCTATCAATATAGTTATTACTACCACTTTTGTTATCTTTAATATTTTAATCACATATAATAAAGATTTAGATGATTTATGTTGGCTCCTGCCTGGTATTATCATTTGTGGTGTGATACTCATCGTATCCTTTACCATTGCAATGATAACTAAAAACTGGTTAAGTGAAATATTATTTTTTATAAATATCGTACTCGTTCTCTATTACATTTATCCTATTTTTTATAGTTTTATAGGTTAGTAATTACGGTATATAAGGAGGGTTTCAAATGTCTTTACATTTTGCAATTCTGTTTTGGCTAGCATTAATTTTCTTAGTTGCCGCTACGTTTATACTCGTATTAATGAAAAAAACTGGCAAAGAATCTAAAAAAGAGTCCTATTTAAGTTTCACTGTCATTCTCTATATATTCGGATTCGCTATATTAATATACACATTTATATTTGGTGTGCTATAAATGAAATTCATTTTATATCCAGTCTGAAACGTCTCAAAGATGTTTTAGACTGTTTTTTATTCTTAATAGACATTTCACACTCTCATACTTTAATATTTAAGATATGTTTTAGTCTTACATGCTTATTAAAGATTACAATTCTAATTTAAGACTATTTACATATATTTCTTCAGCAAGGAGCTTTTAAGTGAACTATATTAAACGAACGATAATTTTACTTATATTATTCGTTGTCGTATCCCCTATAAACTCACCAAAAACAATTGCAGATAATAAGTATTCAGAAATTCAAGAAGACAAATTCCAATTACAACCTGGTGATATTATTATTACAAAAGGCCCTGTCATGTGGGGATTTTTTGGTCATTGTAGTATCGCGATTGATGATAAAACGATTTTACAAATTGAGGGGCCTGGCGACAAACCAACTACACAATCCTTCGAATCTTTTAAATATAATTATGCAAGTGGCAAAAATGATTGGGTGAAAGTTTATCGTTGCAGCTATCCTGGTGCAGGTAAAAAAGCGGCTGACTGGGTTAAGAAAAACTATGAAAATACAAATCATCGTTATCTAGTTACATTAAATTTGAACAGCAAAAAATTTACGTATTGTACTAAAATTATCTATCAAGCTTATAAATTTGGTGTAAGTGAAAAATCAGTTAAAAGTTATGGACTACATATTATTTCACCCTATGCAATTAAAGATAATTTTATAGATCCATACAAACTAAGGCTTGTTAAAGCTTATTAATACAGTTTCATCAAATAGTTAAATTAGTTTGTGTTTTGCAATAAATTGGGTATAGATTACAAATGGTATTTCAGGAGGCCCAATATTTTGAATGAACTAACTAAAGAACAAAAGTATACAATAGCTAAATTTTACAAATTATATATTGAACGTTCGAATAATGGAGAAACAGAAATAGTCGCTAACTTTTTTGGCGATGCTAAAGATGCACGTGAAAACTATTTTTGCGATCGTGATTATCAAGACTTCTTAACTAACTGCCAAATTTTAATTCAAAACAAATACTTAACTGGTGAAGTTTTGGACGATAACATTTACAATATTTCTATTTTAAACAAGACATTTATTGAATTTGAACAAAATTTTGGTTGAACATGAATGTCTCAACTATAAACTTTCTAACCCTATTTTAAAGCAGGAGTGAAAAACATACATGAGTGAATGGCATATTAATAATCAATCTACAAAACCTTTTTTAATACAACAAGCGGAAAAGCAATTGACTATTGTTAAACCGTTGCCTAATGGTAGCTTCCAGATACTCACAGAAATAGATTTGGAGAATGGCAATATTAGTAACATCGATCATTCTCTACTTGTTTCAGTAGACCCCAAAGCATTAGAAATAAGTATATTTGACGCTGTAAATTAAACGCAATATTTTCATTTAATTATTTTAATGTTTCGCCTTTTAAATGAAAACAAGATTACTGAATTATTATGAGATTTTAAAAACAATAAATATTCTCAATAATTAATCAGTCTTAATAAAAAATTAACAAAAAGTTGATTAGTTAAATTATTAATTAAGTAGTAAGATATTATGCGATGTGGTATCCTATTATTGTTAAACATTTTGAGTGTTTAACATTACTTCTTGTTATCGCCATATACAGACTTTAATTCTCGTCATTATTAAAGTTCTGTATTGGCGCTTTTTTTATATTCAAAATCAAAAAATCGGACAAATGAAAAGTAAAAAACTTTTTATATCAGTTCGATTTATTTTAGAACCATTATATATTGTTAGATTTCCACCTAAATTTATTGGACAAAAAAATAACAGCTAGTGCTTTTACCACACCAACTGCTATCGATTTAAAGCATAAAAAAACAGCCCTATAATAAGGACTGTTTGAATAAGTTAAAATTACATTTTAACTACGTTTGCAGCTTGCTCGCCACGGTCGCCTTCAACGATGTCGAATTCAACTTTTTGGCCTTCTTCTAATGATTTGTATCCATCTTCAGCGATTGCTGAGAAGTGTACGAATACGTCGCTACCATCTTCTCTTTCGATGAAACCAAAACCTTTTTCTGCATTAAACCATTTAACTGTACCGTTATTCATATTGAATACCTCCGTCGTGCTTTTGCACTAAATATTTTGTAACAAATTCATAAATGAAAAGGAGAATATTCTATATAAATAACTCACATTTTTCTTCACGCTCTTTATTACTTAACTTTCATTATACACTTTTAAATATAGAAGTAAAGCATTATTTTATTTTCTGTGATAATACACATTGAAATATATAGTAATATTCCATTTTAATACTAAATTTAAAATTTTTATTTTCTAATATTAAATACACTTGCTTTTGATACTACTTACTTTTTTAATTCTGAATTGATAATAAATCATATCGTGATCTAAAAATTATAAAAGTGCCACTAGCAGCAGTGACACTTTTACAATGAGCATTATTGACCTGAATCAGCGTTGTCTTCGCTCCAAATATTTAATTTCTCTTTTTTTGCTTGTGCTTCACTTTTTCTTAAAAGTTGTTCATGTGTATTGTTAGGTTTATAAACATAAGCAACTTTAGCCAAGCCTTGACGAACTAAAGCTTCGTTTACCATTTTTCCATCAGCATAAATATACGCTAAGCCACGTCCATATTTATCAGTTCTTTGACCTTTGTCAAACTCGACTTCAATTTTCTTTGCATTTTCTACCATTTTTTTCGTAAATGCACTTGCTTCAGGACCATATTTCTCTACACCTTTTTTAGGATGCTTTGTTTCAGGTGTATCAACCAATAATAGTCTGAATGTCATTGGTTGACCTTTGTACATTAATTTAACCGTATCACCATCAATCGCTTTAATAAATGTCGCAGGTTCTTTATGTAATTTTTTAGTTGAAGTTGCACTATATACTGTTGGATCTTCAGAACCACTTCTATTTACGCCGTTATCTGTTTGTGATGCATTTGCTGAGCTACTTAGACTTGAAACTACAACTAAAGTTAACACTAAGCAACTAGTAGTGAAAAAGAAAAACCTCTTTGCGTATTGCCCTTTCGAAACATTACTGATAGCCATCCCTATAAGTAATATTGAAACAATTGCCATACATATGCCAGCACTTAATAAGTATTCTGTCATAACTAACACCTCTTTCTTTTTAGTTAATTTTAATATTAAACGTTAATTAATTATAATTCTACATTTTTACAATTAATTAATAAAAATTTAATAATTATAATAAAATAACTATACTTACTTTTATGTATTTTCTATATTTTAGGTGTCAGAACTTATATATTTAGCCTTATTTGTAAAATTAAAAAGCCTACAACATGAATCGTTGCAGACTATCATATCGAGACAAAGAGGTTTATTAGTGTCTCTATATCTATGTGGAATTTGAAAAGATTATTTATAATATTTACGGGGATAAATTGTCATTTAAAAACGAGATGTATAACTTATAATTTACTTTGGATTAGCGTTGTAATCCATTATATACCTTATCAATTTGTTTATTGAAATAGTTTTGATGCGGTTTGCTTAAAGTGTTAACTTTTTGTTTGGCTTTCATCCTAGCATCAGCACTTTGTGTATCTTTATAGTTCTCTACTAAGCTTTGTGCTTCTTTAACATGATCACGTCTAATAACGCGTTTGTCACGGTCTGTGAAATGTGATGAGTCAATTTCACTATAACCAACCATAGCTCCTGATTTACCGCCCATTGTTAATATGTTGAACTCCATCAGGTTTGAATTGCTATTAGATTTAAAATTATTTATTTGAGCATGTTCAACTGTTATAACTTTCTCTTCCGATACAATTTCAGTAAATTGCTTAGTATCATTTGCGCCACTCTCTGTCACTAATGCGTTTACGTGATTAGAATGCCATAATTGAGTTGCACAAATTATACCCATTGTTAGTACTAGTACTTTCCTTTTCATTTGTTTATGCTCCCTTATTTGCTTTGATTTAAAAACCGACTTTTTTACCCTGTTTTCTTCGCCATTGAAAATTATATACCAATATTTTAGAAACAATAATTAACTTGCGATAAACAAACTATTAACTATTATTTCGAGTCTTATATTTATATTAATTAATAAAATAATTATTTAAGATTATGTTACTATTCAACTTTCAAAGTAGAAAAGCAAAATAATTTGTTGATAGATGTATATCACTTAGCGTAAAAAAATACAGCCTACAACCACATAGATTGTAGACTATATTTAAAATAATAGGTATTTATCATATCTCGTAAACTTAGTGCCAATATTTATACTCGTGGTGCTGGTAAGCTACCCTTAAATTCAGGAACGTAGTGTGTAGGGCTATAACTTGGAACAGCATATTGATAATTTACATTTTTGATATTTAATGATGGTTTTCCAATTTTATAACCATTTGATTGTGAAAATGAGAAATATTTCTTCACACCTTTAACTACTTTATAAGAATAGAAGTATTTATAGTCATATGCTTTATTTACTTTAGCATTTTGATGTGTTGCTGTTGTATTATTTTGGAAACTTGGTACATGCATACGATGTGAATTGTGACCATATGGTGGAATTACCTTGAAACTATTTATTTGTGGCACAACACAAAAGTGATTAATTTTAATGCTAGCATGCCCTGGTGTTACAAATTTATGCGCGTGATATCCAGGCACTGCAAAATAATGATTTATCATTAGAGATTGAGATGGTTGTGTATATCTAGGTGCTTCTGATGGTTTAACAATAAAGTGTTTATTAATAGAATCCGTTGCATGATTTACATGTTTATGTACATGTGTTGATTTGTATGAAGTAATAACTTTCTTGTAGTGGGTTTGCGTAGTAATGAAGTGGTGGTTTACTTTGTTTTGCGTAATAAATCTATTTACTTCTGGGCCTTTAGCAACAAAATGCTTATCAACTTGTTGTGAAGCTGGATTGTTTGTTGCTACATTCACGCGATTATTAATTTCTTTGTACTCTGGTACAATGTTTCCTAACTTTGATTCTGGTACGACAAAGTTTTTATCTACAATTTTACTTGCTGCTGAAGGATCCGAAATCTTATTCAATTTGTCTTCAGAAACTACAAAGTTTTTGTTGTCAGTTAAATTACTAACATTTACTTTTGGCAAATTCTTAGATTCTTCATAAGATGGAATGATTTTATTAATTCCTGATTCTGGAACTACAAATTTTTTGTCAACACTCTCTGTCACTGATGCTTTAGCGTGATTTGAATTCATAATTTGTGTAGCAAATAGCGTGCTCATAGTTAAAACTAATAATTTCTTTTTCATCTGTTATTTCTCCTTTATATAGACTCAATATTATAACCAATTTAATTTTCCTGTTATATTCACTAACAGCATTATATACCAGAATTTTCAGTATAATAATTAACTTGAAGTAAACGTTGTCTTAACATTTTTATTGTTTTTCAGCTTAAAATTAATTATTGATATTGATAGTTAAGCATAATAATTTTTTCGTAATATAAAGTGAAAAAAGTAATAGTCCACACCTGTTTAGAATGTGGACTATACTAGATTGCATCATTGAAATGATGACTTTGATATTATTTATTGCTAGTTTAAAATGTTGTTATTTTTACGGCAAACTCATTATTTGCTTTGCAGCCATGCTTTAATT